>JBMOEQ010000009.1:0-28897 GCA_049314655.1 Ferruginibacter sp.
TAAATGGCGTGGGACGTAACTCTACAAAACTATCGGCAACCGGCGCCGTTAGCCAATCTTGCTCATCAATAATTCCATCTATTTTAATGAGTTGGGTGCTACGTTTGGCGTTTAATCTTTTTTTGGGTGCCTGCGCAAACACCGCTGCCGGTAAAAGCAAACAGCAAATAATGGTACGTAAATGAAAGTTGGTCATAGCGTATACAGTTGGTTATTTAGCCATACGAAAGTATACGTAATTACGAGCAAGGGTTAACCGCTCATCAAATCGTTGAATCCTTTAAGGTTTTATTAACAAGTGCAATTAAACAAAAAGATCGTTATACAATTGAGCGCCAGGTACTACCGAATATTTGCTTAAATCGGTAATGCCTGCTAATGCCAATACATCTTCATCAATAAATGAATTTCCGGTGCATGAAGTTGCCGGTTGTGATAATATATAATGTGCTGCATCTGCAATAATATCAACGGTTCTGCTCATGTTCATCAACATTTCGCCTCCTAGTAAATTTTTTACTGCTGCAGTTGCAATGGTGGTTTTAGGCCATAAGCTATTGGCTGCAATATTATATTTTTTGAGTTCCGATGCTAATCCCAATGCAATCATCGTCATATTGTATTTGCTCATGGTATAAGCAAGATGGTGGGTAAACCATTTCATATCCATATTTACCGGTGGCGATAAATTGAGGATATGTGCATTGGTTGATTTTTTTAAATAGGGGATACAAGCTTTACTTACAAAAAAAGTACCTCTTACATTAATGTCGTACATCAAATCGAAACGCTTTGGTTCGGTTTGTTCGGTGGGGGTTAAGTTAATAGCCGATGCATTATTTACTAAAATATCGATGCCACCAAATTTTTCAATCGCATGTTGAATTACTGCTTCTACTTGATCTTCGAAACGAATATCGCATTGTACGGCTAGAGCTTTTCCTCCAGCAGCTTCCATTTCGGCAGCAGCAGAAAAAATGGTTCCTCCAAGTTTTGGATTTTCTTCTACACTTTTAGATGCAATAACAATATTAGCGCCTTCTGCGGCCAACTTTAATCCAATGGCTTTACCAATTCCTCTTGAAGCGCCGGTAATTAAAACCGTTTTATTTTCAAATGACATAGCAATAGTTTTTTCAAATGTACAGAATGCGTGGTTTTATTTTGATGCTTTTATTTTTGTATGATAAATAAGCTGCCGGGCGCCGAATATTTACTGGATGCTTATTTTTTAGTCAACTACATTATTTAAAGAATGTAGTTGCAGCATCTAAGCCCACTAAAAGGGTAGATTCGTACACTACTACCGGGCGTTTGATGGCACTGGTGTTTTCCGAAAGCCATACTAGCACTTTTTCTTTGGTGTTTAAATTTGATTGTACTGCGGCATCAAGTTTTTTAAAAGTAGTGCCTTTTTTATTGAGTAAAATTTCCCAATCTACTTGTTTGCTCCATGTTTTTAAAGTAGCTATGCTTATACCGTCTTTTTTGTAATTATGAAAAGTATAGGTAATGCCTTTA
This sequence comes from Ferruginibacter sp., assembly GCA_049314655.1. Classification (GTDB taxonomy): domain Bacteria; phylum Bacteroidota; class Bacteroidia; order Chitinophagales; family Chitinophagaceae; genus Ferruginibacter. The sequence goes on from JBMOEQ010000009.1 coordinate 1,522, forward strand.
CTGTTCAACCAATCGAAAGTTTTTTTCATGGTATCGCAATTGGGAATACCGTAAATAATGGGTTGTTGTTGCATAGTTTAATAAACAATTAAAAATCGGGTAAGGTTGGTTTTGTTTTCATGATGCCTTCAATTTTCTCCAATACTTCTGGTGTTAAAAGTGGCAACACGTCTAATGATTTTAGATTGTCAAGCAATTGCTGTTTTTTTGTTGCACCCAAAATAGCGGTACTTACGTTAGGATTTTTGATACACCATGCAATACTTAATTGAGCGGTGGTTACTTTTAATTTAGCAGCCAATTCGCCCAGTTTTTTTACTTTCTTTAATTTGTCTTCCATTACCCAACGATCTTTCAACCAATCGAAACCTTCTAATGCAAACCTACTGCCCTTAGGAATTCCGTCGTTGTATTTGCCAGTAAGTAAACCCGATGCAAGCGGACTCCAGATAGTGGTTCCTAAACCTACATTTTTATAAATTTCAAGGAATTCGTTTTCTACTTTATTTCGCTCAAATAAATTGTATTGTGGTTGTTCCATAGTTGGACCAATCAATCTAAATTTTTCTGCAATGCGAAGCGCTTCCATAATTTCTACGCCACTCCATTCGCTGGTACCCCAATATAAAACTTTACTTTGTTGTATCAGGTGATTCATTGCCCAAACGGTTTCTTCAATGGGAGTGTTTTTATCGGGACGATGACATAAAAATAAATCCAAATACTCTACTTGTAAACGTTGCAAAGCTTCATTACAAGCTTCTATCAAATGTTTTCTGCTGTTGCCCATTTGATTGGGTTTATTGGCTTTACCTCTCCATCCAAAAAATGCTTTTGAAGAAACGATGTATGAAGTACGATCCCATTTCTTTTTCTTTAAAATTCGGCCCATCATTTTTTCACTTTCGCCTAATGCATACACTTCCGCATTATCGAAAAAATTAATGCCATTATCGTAAGCAATGCCCATTAATTCATCGGCAACCTTATCATTGATTTGTTTGCTGAAACTAACCCAACTTCCAAAAGAAAGGGCACTTACTTGTAAGCCCGATTTTCCTAAACGACGATATTCCATATATTTAATTATAAATGTTAGATGTTAAATGTTGAATTTTTAATGGTGCACTTTATGCTCGGAGTAAACTTTTTTCAACTGTTAAACAATAGTTCAACAATCGTTCATTTACGGTTCAACCATCGTTCATCCTCCATTCAACCATTGCAAATCTAAACCCTAAACTACTAAACCTCTAAACCATTGTTTATCTACCGTATTAATTCGGAAACTCATTATTGGCTACCTTAATAAATCCGGTTGATTGAATAATATGCCATTCTTTAAAATCTTGTTTGGCTTCCATCCCAATGCCATTGATGATATGTGTACGGGTTCTGATGCGAACAGGTTTATCGGTATAAAATTCTACATTGGTTCTATCTCTATCCCAATACAATTCATCGCAATACAAGGTATCGCCTTTTACATTGATAACTCGAACAGAATCTTTTAAAAAAACTTTACTCTGACTGTCTTTATATTTTCCGTAACGGGCATCTAATGTACTTTCCAAGCTATCTTTTGCATCAAAGAATTCAACATGTAAAGATTGTGGAAATTCAATATAGGTGATGGAATCTTGTACGCGATACATGAGTGGACCGCTTAGAATGGCCTTTTTTTTGCCGGCGATAGAGTAATTAATTTTTACTGATTTGGCAATTTCAACGCCTACTACTTTATTGTTGAAGGCACTAATTTCTTTATCGGTATTTCCACACGCTAATAAAAAAAAGCAGCCTAATAAAAAGGCTGCAATATGGTTCAAGGAAAAATTCATTATCCTAAGTAAAAATTTAGTGGAATAATCTGAAATGGATTAATCGTATTTCGCTCTTCTAAACCAAATATCACTTAAAGAAACACCAACACTTACTCTAAAAATATTTTCGCGCAAGTTGTTTGATTTGTTGCCTCTGCTACCAATTTCAATTGCCGTATTCAACATTGAAGATTGTGTTTCGTAAAAGTTTCTTCTCAGTTTTAGTGGAAATCCTGCACCAAAAGTAAATCCGTATTCGGGTAAATTATTATTGATGTTGATATAATCCGGTCCGTAGAAAAAGCCCATTCTGTATCGTACAAAACTGAAATATTTTTTTATTGGCGTATTCATCTTTGCAGGAAAAAATTCGGTTCCTACACGCATTTTCCAATTGTTTTTCAACAAATCGGGCTGGCCAAAGAAGCGATAATTTTGCCAACTAGTAGATTCAACATCGGCTCCAAATAACCAATGCTCTGTTTGATAAGTTGCACCTACTCCAAAACTGCTCGGGTAGGTAACTGTTCCTTTTGTATTGGTTTCAAAAACACTATCAACTCTATATGCATTGCCATTAACATCAAAAACTTCTGTTTCTCTAACGGTACGTTGAGTTGCTTTCATGTTTTGCTTTAGGTTGCCATAAGCACCGATACGAAACATGGCTTCATTTTTCAATCTAACTTGATATTGAACACCTAAGTTTAAAAACAATCCACCAAAATTGGTTTCGCTGGCCGAATTTGATTTGTAATAATTTACCGTATCGTTAATGAAACTTAATCTAGTATTGTAATCTTTGTTACCAAACATATAACCGAAATTTGCACCAATGCTAAAATTTTTGATGCGTAAAGCTGCTCCGGTGTAGGCTTGTGTTAAACCACCCGAACCTTCGTATACTGTTTCTAAACTGTCGATACCAGAAATGCGACTATTTTTAAGAATTCGGTAATTGATTTTAGAAACTGGTCTTAATCCAAAAGTAGAAGCTAAGAAAATTTGTTTTTTATTGGCTTTCTTCATTCTAATTGGGAATGCCAATTGCATATAAGATACCACCAAGTTGGTAGAGGTAAATTTGGCGGTAGGGTTGATACTCTTTAAAGTTCGGGTATCTGTTTCCGCCCCCATATCAAAAATGGTTTTTGGAAGATTTGAATAACTGGCTGGGTTTACAAAGTTGATACTTTGCAGATCGGAAATACCGGCAGCAATTCCTCCCATTCCGCGGGATAAAATATTTTGGTTGGGAGAGATATCGCCTAAACCATATCTTGAATAAGGTGAATTTTCCTGAGAAAATGCCTCCGGTAAAATGCCGGATCCCACAATAAGCAGCAGTAAATATCTATACATTGTTCGTTTCGCTAAGCGCATAAAGCCCTTTATATAAAAAGTTAGAATCTGCAAATATCCCTTTTTTAAGGTGACGGACAAAATAGGCCGCATCTCCTCCGGTTAAAACCACGTTAAAGTTATCGAAGTTTTTGGCGTAAAACTCAATAAAACCGGCTATTTCAAAGGTAATTCCGGCAATTACGCCACTTTGTAAATTCGTTTTAGTATCGTACGCAATTAGGGGAAAATTCCAGTCTTTTTCCACAAAAGGGAGTTTTGCGGTGTGTTCGTGCATCGATTTAAACCGCATTTCCATGCCCGGAGAAATGGCTCCTCCAATAAATTCGTGCCGTTGGTTAATGAAATTATAGGTGATGCAACTGCCTAGTGCAATAACCAAATTGTTCTGCTTAGGAAAAAAATGAACAGCGGCAGCTACCAAGGCCAACCGATCGGCACCAATACTATCGGGTTTACCTACCGGAGTAGTAAAATTTACTTGGGTAAGATGCGAAAGTTTATGAAATTTTGTTTTTGATGCCAGTAATATTTCTATTTCGGGATTATGTTCAATTACAGAAGATAAAATGGTTTTTTGGGGTTGATAAGCATCTAATATCTGCTGAATGGTGGCAATACTGTCATCTTCTAATAAAATCTCCTTAACGAATTGATCGTTCTCAAAAATGGCAACTTTTAAACGTGTATTGCCAAAATCAAAGCAAAGCGTACTGTTCATTATAGATGTTATTACTCCTGCAAGGTAATGCAGTGCATTTAAAATTTAATACCGGGTAGCTCTTTAAAATGGCCATTTAATTGAATGCGACTTTTCAGCGATTCCATTTCCTTCAAAACTTGCAATACTTTTTTAAGGTGCTGTTTCAAGTATTCTGCTCGCTGAAGTTCGTGTAATAATTGCAGTAATTCGTACTCTTCCGAAATCGACATGCCGGCATGGTGTGCAATATCATAACTACAAATGTCATTATCGGTTTTTGAAAATATCTTTTCAACTTTAAGTAATGTATGCAATTGCCGAATACTTAACAGTAGCTTTTGAATCATGTTTTTATCGCCAGTCATTTTGTTTTCGGGGTAAGATACAATAGCGCCACTATACAATTTTTCGGGCAATTCTTTGATCAGTTCTAGTACTCTAAATACTTCCGTGCCGGTAACTTTAATATCCATTTCGCCATTTTCATAAGTTTTTGAAATCTCGGTGATAACAGCAAGCGTACCCATTTCCTGAAGCTCATTATTAATTACAGTTGGAATGCCGAATGGCTTTTTATTCGTTAAACAATATTGTATCAATTGAATATAACGGGGTTCAAAAATATGCAGGTGTAAAGTTTCACCCGGATACAACACAAGGCCAAGTGGAAAAATAGGAATGAAATTGGTCATTGCAATTAAACTTATATTTCGAAGATAATGAAGATTGCGATTTGCAAACGGAAGGATAGTTGAATAGTTTAGGAGTTTAGGGTTTAGAGGGTTTAGGGTAGAGGCTTTATGAACCGTTGAACAGAGGTTTAACCGTTGTTGAACTATTGTTTAACAGTTGATGAGAACAATAGTGATTAAATTCACAAAGGTTCGTGAAGACACAAACCTTTGCTCGGCGATTCCATTTAAAATTCAACACTTAACATTTAACATTTCAATGAACATTTCAATGAACACTATTTGGAATTTGCATTAATAACCTTCAATTTTGTTTCATGTGGCAGCAATATCTACAAGACATTCAAGCGGGAAATACAAAAACCATTGCCCGGTGTATTTCACTTATTGAAAATGAAGTAGAAGGCTACGAACAGTTATTACAGTTATTGCCTCCCTCTAGTACGCCTATTATTGGCATTACTGGCCCACCGGGAGCAGGAAAAAGTACCTTAACCGATGCGCTTATTGGGAAAATAGTTGCCGAAGGAAAAACGGTTGGGGTGTTATGTGTAGATCCGTCCTCTCCTTTTAATTTAGGCGCTTTATTAGGCGATAGAATTCGAATGAATGAATGGTATACACACCCCGGTGTTTTTATTCGTTCATTAGCTACCAGAGGTTCTTTGGGCGGCTTGCATCCAAAAATTATTGAAATCAGCGACTTGATGAAGGCAAGTACATTCGATTATATTATTGTGGAGACTGTTGGGGTAGGACAAAGCGAAATTGAAATTGCCGGATTAGCCGATACCACCGTTGTAGTAGTAGTACCCGAAGCCGGCGATGAAGTGCAAACCATGAAAGCCGGCTTAATGGAAATTGCTAATGTATTTGTAGTAAATAAAGCCGATAGGCCCGATGCTAATACATTTGTAAAAAACTTACGCATGATGCTGGCACCTGCATTCAATCAACAAATACATGAGATAGCCATAATTAAAACCGTAGCTTCACAAAAAGAAGGCATCACGGAATTATATACTGCAATTGTTGAGCATGTAAACGGCATAAGAAAAAGCGATAAGAAATTTTGGTTGCTGGCAGAAAAAGCTTTTTATCTGATTCAACAAAATAGAATGAAGGGCATTGATAAAAAAATAATGAAAGCCGAAATAGAACAAGAAGGATTGAACTTTAACTTATATACCTACATCAAAAAATTCATATAACATGGATCAAATACCTAACGAAGGATTTCCAAATGTAGCCGCTGAAGGCCCTATTGCTATTAAAGTAGAACCCGGAAAAATTTATGCATGGTGTACTTGTGGCATTAGTGCAAAACAACCTTTCTGCGATGGACAACACAAAACTATAGAAGGCTTGCCATTTAAAAGTTTAAAAGTAGAATTTGAAGAAGAAAAGGAAGTATGGTTTTGTCAATGTAAGCAAACCAAAACCCGCCTTATTGCGATGGCAGTCATAAAAATTTAGTTAAATAATCACCGATTATTCTGCTGAATCTGCTTCTTTTTGTCCTTTCCACCATTTAAAGGCAACGACTCCAACCAATATATATGGGATTCCCATAAGGTATAATATGCCTTGGTTCAATCCCATTGCAGGTTTTTCGCCCATTTGTTGTGCAGTTTTTGTACAAAGGGAACATTGTGCTTCAACTGATCCACCTAAAGCAAGCAATACAATAAAAACAACGGCAAAAAGAAGTAATTTTTTCATGTGTTAGAAGGTGTTTTTATGCACTTCGAATGAATGAATAGCAAAAATACTACAGTTTGTGTAGTAACGGCAATATTTGTTGAAGGGTTGCATCATAATACATACCCATTATTGGGTATATGAACAACAAGGGAGATTACTTATTTTGCAAAAAAATTAAGCTATGCAACATATAAAGCAATTCGTAATTACATTATGCTGTGTGTTTTTTATAAGTGTAGGTTTTGCCCAAAAAACTGCCGTAGAATATTTTGCGCTTTCTACAACCTTAAAAGGAGAAAAGAAATACGCCGAAGCATTGATAGAAATTAAGAAAGCGATTGAATTAAATGGCAATAGTAAAGATTATAATTACCAAGCAGGATGGCTTTGTAACGAATTGTCGAAATATGCAGAGGCGGTTCCTTATTTAAAAAAAGCATTATCTGTTAAGGATGATGATGCCAATATTTATATTGAATTAGGGTATGCTTTGTATAAATTAAAAAAATATACAGAAGCCGAAACCGCTTTTAATAAAGCAATTAGTTACAGGGCCGATTTTAATTTATCGTATAAATATCTCGGGGATATGTATTATGAAAAATCCGAAGATAAATCGGCAGCAAAACCCTATTACCTTACCAATTTTACTTTAATGAAAGAAAAAACCGGTTTGTCGATTTTATATAGATTAGGTTGGATTTATAATCATGAAAATAAATACGATTCGGCTATTATTTATCTTCAAAAAGGTATTGTAAAAGACATTACAAGTACAGATTGTTATAACGAATTAGGCTATGCTTATTACAAACAAGAAAAAATCCGATTAGCTTCAGAAAATTATATAACCAGCATTTCTTATAAACCTACACAAACCACTGCTTATACCGGAATGGGCGATATTAAACGTTTAAAAGAAAAGCAATACGATTCGGCTTTATATTATTATAAGAGATCTGTTGCTAATGGCACAAAATCAGCAAGTGTTTATTATGGGATAGGTTGGATCAGCAATTCACAAAAAAATTATGATACAGCTATTGTATATTTAAGTAAAGCTATTTCCATTTTGCCCAAGTATAGTTATGCAATGACAGAATTGGGGTACAGTTATATAAAACTCAATAACCCTACATTGGGTCAACAGTTTCTTAACGAATCCATTGCCATAGAAGTAACTGATGCAAACTTGTATTATTTAGGCTTAAGTTATGTTAATACTAAAAATAAAACAAAAGCATTGGAAGTTTTAAATCAGATGAAGCAAAAACAATTTCCTACTGCCGATAATTTAGAGAAGCTTATAAACCGAATGTAAATTCAACCTTGCTTGCACTTTAAATGGTGTTATGCATTCATTTTAGTTTGAATAAATTCCATTAATACTCGAATTTTTTCGGGCGAAAAATCAAAAGATAAACCTGCTGTTGCATACAATTCGGGCAAGGTTTTAGTGCCGCCTAAACTAAGTGCAGCACAGTAATTATTTAACGCTTGATCGGCATTTTCGCAATATTGCATCCACATGCCAATTGCACCTAATTGTGCGATGCCGTATTCGATATAATAAAACGGCACTTCAAATAAATGTAATTGTTTTTGCCAATGGTTAGCACGATAAGCTTCTAAGCCCGAATAGTCGATAACATCATCGCTAAATTCATTTAAAATACGCACCCAGTTTTCGGTTCTTTCTTCTAAGCTGTGCGTTGGGTTTTCGTAAATCCAATGCTGAAATTTATCTACAATGGCAATCCATGGAAAAATGGTAATTACTTTTTCGAGGTGCTGTATTTTGGCTCTTTGTAAATCGGCGCTGTCTTTAAAAAATTCATCCCAATAATCAATGGTAAATAACTCCATCGACATGCTGGCCACTTCGGCAATTTCCATCGGGTATTCTTTAAAGCCATTTAACGGTAATGGATGGGCTAAAAAAGAATGCACCGCATGCCCACCTTCATGAACCATGGTAATAACATCGTTCATTTGTCCGGCTGCATTCATGAAAATAAAGGGCGCACCCGATTCGGCAAGCGGACAATTATATCCACCCGGCGCTTTCCCTTTTCTACTTTCCAAATCTAAGTGTTTGAGTTCGGTCATTTTTTTCAAACAATCGCCAAAAAATGGACGTAACCGATTGAAACAACGAATGGTTTTTTCAATTAAATCTGCACTGTCCGAAAATGGTTGTAAAGGTTTGGTTCCTGCCGGTTCTGCATCAATATCCCAAGGCCTCAAACTATCCAATTGAAGCTTATCTTTTTTACGCTGGTAGATGGCATTTACCAAGGGCAATACATGAAGTTTAACGGCTTCATGAAAGGCAAAGCAATCGGCTTTAGTATAATCAAAACGCCCTAATTCTTTAAAGCGATAATCTCTATAATTTTCAAATCCGGCATTCAAAGCTTCTTGATTTCTCTTTTCGAGTAATTGAGAAAACAATTGGTTGAGTTCATCTTTACTTTCTAATCTTTTTTCTTGAATGGCCCTGTAAGCTGCTTCACGTTGCGTACGATCGGGATTTTCTAAAAATTTAGCGGCTTGTTGTAAGGTATATTCTTGATTGTTTAATTGAACCGTCATCTTTCCGGTAATTACACCAAAATGTTGTTGCAATACGGCTACTTCTGCTTGCAGCGGAATGTTTTCGGTTCTAAACAATTCAATACTTTTTCTAATGCCTCTGAGGTAAGTAGCATAAGCATCGCCTTTTAATTCATGCACTAAAGGATGTGCAATTAATTTCTTATTAATTTGATCGGCATAGGGTTGAATTTTTGGAGCAATTTCCATGCAATAGAAATTGAATGCTTCTTCCAAGGTTTTGTTTTCGGTATCGCAGGTCATTTTTATTTGGCGCCAACAAGCATCTTCACTTACTACAGCTTCTAATTCGCTTAAATGGCTTAACCAAAGTTCTAGCGCCGCTAAATCGTTAATTGCTCTATTTACCAAATCAATAAAATAGGGTTCAATTGCCTCCCAAGTATGGAGTGTAAAATTTTCAGGTAAAAACTGACGATTAATTTTTTTGATAGAAGCGGTATACATTATGCTAGCTTAATAAATGATAGATTGAAAACAAACTGCCGGAATTTCTCTATTAGAAAAGCCGGCAGTTTAAAATAAGGTACACACCAAAATGCGTTAAGCCATCTTGCGTGGTGAATTAATTTTTTTAGGAGGTGCTGCTGTTTTAACATTGGCTTGTTTGGTTTCAGCAGCTTTATTAATTTTTGGAGCCGGCGCATCGGTTGAAGCGGTTTCTCCTTCAGGATGTTCTGATAATTTTATTTCGATATCATTTGCTGTAATTAATGCAAACCATTTTACCATTTTCTTCATATCGCTTGCATACACTCTTTCAAAATCCATTTCTGGATATACTTTTTCGAAGTAGGCTTTAATTGCTTTAGTATCTGCTTTACCATCGGGCAATGCTTCGGTACTGTTTTTCATTGCAGTGAAAATATCTACCAAATTCACATTGTCTTTCACCGTATAAATTTCAATACTCTCTAAATGAGAGAAACTATGTAAACGTGTACTTACAAATTTGGTGCTTTTATCTTCTAATGAACGAACGATACCGCCATCTGCTTTTGAGGACAATAATTCAAACAATCCACCTAATCCGGTAACTGAAACTAACCTGTTATACTCCATATATGTACTTTTTTTAGAGTTGCAAGTTAATGTTAATTAGAAAAACTGAAAAGATAAGTTTGAAAATGGGGTTAAAGTATGTTGATTTTGCCTATTCAGCTCAATCCTGCTGTTCATTAAGGTGTTTGTTGTGTAGTATTTTTGATGTAAAAGGTCATTCGTTACTCAATTCGGTGTATAGTTTTTCAATGTGTTCAGTTTTTCCTATAAATAGTCCGTAATAATTATAATCTTCTAAAAAAAGTAATACCGCCAGTTTTTTATACTTATTTTGATAACATAATAGCATTTCGTCTTTTTTAGTTAAATCAAGTAGGTATCCATCTTTAGCGAAGATTTTTTTTAATCGTTCTATATCTTTTGAACAAGCGGCTGCATTTTTATATCGATTGTACAGTGCAGCGAGTTCAATCTTTTGTTGAGCATAACCCAATCCAAATTCGCCCTTATCACCTTTATTTGCCAAACTGATTTCCTTTGGGTAAAAAGTTTCTGTTGTTAATCCTAAGTTTTTATCTTCTTCTTTATCTAAAACATGGAAGCCATTTTTATTCAATAATTTCTTTGCTGTATTTATTGATTTACCCAAAAAACCATTGATAGATGCCCAAGATTTTAAACCAACCAATTGAGTTGTTTGTGCATTGATCTTAGCAAAACCAATACATAATAATATTAAAGTGAGGAAGATTTTCATGTTTTTGGATGATTTTAAAGCTAATTTATGCTGCATTACATGATTTACAATACAAATATCCTCTTGGATCATGCATACTTGTAAACACTAAAACAATGTTTTGTTAAATCTTTCATAGACCCTTTTCAAAAAGCAATCAACGTATTAATTTTAGTTTTACTGTAACATTTTATTTCGTTCAATCGTATATCACCAAAGCTTCTTTATGCTACATTCATCAAAACGTATGCTGTTGTTTAGTTTGATTGCATTATGCATTGGCTTAATGTTTTTTGTTGTAGTAGAAGCCAATAGAGCGCCGGTTAAAGGTACTTCTTGTGATGCGGTTAAATGCCAAAAAGAGGCTCCAAAAGAAATGCCACAGCACCCTACTTTCTTACTGTTTCATCAATTTTTTCCTGCTGAAGGATAAATTCTTTAACCTTATTGTAACTTTTTTTCATTGTCGCCGTTCTATTTTCGTTGAAAGCGGAATGGTTTTCGTTTACGTCTCATCAACCTAACTATACAAAACGGATATTTACTAACCCCTTATGACGGAAAGTCAATACAATCAATGTGTAACCTTGTACGCCGATCATGTGTACCGCTTTGTGCTCAAAAATTTGCGGCACGAAGAGGACGCAAAAGATATTGTACAAACTGCATTTGAAAAGGTTTGGGTAAATAGGGCACAGGTAGAGATGGAGCGCAGTAAAAGCTATTTATTTACTGTAGCTTATCATCAAATGATTGATCATATTCGTAAAAACAAACGCATCCTTTTAAAAGCCGAAATTGATGAAAATGCAGGCATTTTGGGAAGTTTAGCCAACGACACCCGCAAAGTATTGGATATGGCTTTGCAGCGATTGAGCGAAACACAACGCAGTTTAGTGATGTTGAAAGATTACGAAGGGTACAGTTACGAAGAAATAGGTAAGATAACAGGCCTCAATGAAAGCCAGGTTAAAGTATACCTCCATCGTGCCCGTTTATTACTTAGATCTTACATAGTAAAACCTGAAAATATTATTTAAGTAACCATGATTGATATCAACCGCCATAATTACGAAATGTTCTTTCTACTTTATGTAGATAAGGAACTTTCTGCGGAAGATTGCCTTTTGGTTGAAAATTTTGTACAGCAAAATCCGGATTTAGCTGCCGAGTTGAAACAATTTGAAGCTACAGTTCTACATCAACCCGTAATATCATTTTTTGATAAATCAGCATTGCTTAGAAGTGCTGTTTTCAATTCGCCTATTCAAGACAAGCTATTAACGGCGATAGACCAAGAATTACCTGAAGATGAATTGCAAGCACTTCAAGAGATCATTGAAACTAACCCTATTGTTAAAGACGCGTGGACTGTTTTACAACAATGCAAACTGGATGCATCGGAGGAAATTATTTATCCCAATAAGGCCAATTTATATCAAACAGAGAAGCATAAAGTTCGTCCTGTTTTTTGGTGGAGAATTGCCGCTGCTGCAATGTTGATTGGTGCCGGTACATGGGGCGCTGTTCAATATATTCAGCAAAAAAATAAGGGAATCGGTGGAAGCACGGTGGTGGTTGCTTCGCCTTCAAATAGTTCAAATTCAACCAAAGTGTTATCTAATCAAAACAATACAGGATTCAATCCAAATACCGATGAGATAGTAGTTTCACCAGTTACTAATACAAATCAAAATCAGTCAACATCTGCAGCACAAACAGCTATAACAAAAGATGAAAAATTGATAACACCTCAAAAGGAAAAATCTTCTTTAGATAATTTTAACAGTAATACCAGTAACGAAAAGAATACTACAATCGTAGTAGTAGAAAATTCGGGTGTTCCCAAAAATTCCGGAATAACGGGGAACGATAAACCGGAGACAACCAAAGAAACAAATGCTACAACGGCCAACAATGTTGTGCTCAATACTTCCTTAACAGAAGAGGCAATGCCTATAGTGTACAATACATTATCTGTTGATGAAGAGGAGCCACGTACAAAAAGAACTCGAGTAGGCGGATTGTTTCGCAAACTAAAAAGGGCATTGAACAGAAACGCTAATCCTGAAGCAGAAAAGAAAGGATTAAGAGTAGCTAGTTTTCAAATTGCCATTCACTAAACCAACAAACAACACACCATGAAACAGCTATTTACATTAATGGCATTAACATTTGTATGCTTAAAAATCAATGCGCAAGCCGATCCCATACCCCCTACAAATGAAAATACAATTGCTTCGGCATCAGATACTATTAGAGTAGGCAATATGATTATTGTGAAAAATAAAAATTACAATAATGATAAATCCAATGGCAATCGTTCGGATAATTACATGCGCCGCAAACATCGTTTAAGTAACGTGAGTACCAATTGGGGTATCATTGATATTGGTTTTTCTAATTATTTGGATAATACCAATTATGGCAATACCGGAGGATATTTATATAACCGTCCCGGCGTTGCGCCTTTGGGCGAAAGCGATTTTAATTTAAAAACCGGTAAAAGCATCAATGTTAATATTTGGTTTTTCATGCAACGTTTAAATTTGGTAAAACACCATGTGAATTTAAAATATGGTTTGGGATTAGAGTTGAACAATTATCGTTACAAAAGCAACATCAGCTATTTGGAACAAAATCCTTTTACGCCATTACAAACCCCTGCTCCAGTAATTATTAGAGATTCGGTTAGTTTTTCTAAGAATAAACTAGCCGCCGATTATATAACGGTTCCGGTGATGCTAAATTTTTGTACCAACCCCAGTAGTCAAAATAAAGGTTTGAGTGTAAGCTTTGGTGTTAGTGCCGGCTATTTATTTGGTCAACGCAATAAACAAGAAAGTAATGAAAGAGGTAAACGTAAAAATTCGGGCGATTATGGTTTAGAGAAATTTAAATTATCGTATATCGCTGAATTGGGGTTAGGCCCGGCAAGATTGTACGGTACATATACACCAAAATCTATGTATCAAAACGGGCTAGATATTCGTCCCTTTTCCGTAGGACTTCGGTTTAGTAATTGGTAATATTATGTTAAACAAAATATATTCAGTTCCGCTTAAGCGGAACTTTTTTTTGCACCGAATTTTAATAAAAGCACATTGTAAATTGTATCTACTTTCTTCTAAATCAGATAATTTTTTTTAAAATATTTAAAAACATTTTTACATTTGAGTATTGTTTCAAAGCAAACATGTTTTTTCTCCCTCACCTATCGAACTCTTTCTTATCCTTCTTAAGGTAAACCAATCTGTTTTTTATATCGAATAATCGCTTACAACAAATTAATTCAGTTGTGGAATGGTTATTGTATTTAATGGTTGCATAGATTAAGGTTAAAAAATAATTTTGATAACAATGTCGTATAATATTATGCTCATTAGTGGAATAGAAGATGTTTATGCTGCACGCTTAAATGAAATTGGCATTTCTACTACCGGACAATTGTTAGCAAAAGGAAGTACCCGCGCCGAAAGATTACGTATTGCGGAACTTACCGGAATAGAAGAAAGTAAAATTTTAAGTTGGGTAAATTTGGCCGATTTACATAGAGTAGAAGGCTTAGCCGGCCCCATGTCCGAACTCATACATATGGCTGGTGTTCAAAATTTAGCCAAACTTGCCAATAAAAATGCTGCCCGTTTAACTGCCGAGTTATTAATTGTTAATTATAAGCGTAAACTTACTCCTGTTGTCCCTTCAATGGGACAAATTCAAGAAATGATTGATCGTGCAAAAGCATTGGAAGCATTAGTGTTTGAATAATTGATAAAATATATTAAACAATTTAAACCGCAGTTTCAACGTTGCGGTTTTCTTATTTAAATATGAATTTTTCCGGTTCAGTAAATTTTGTTAAGAAATTTTCGAAAGAATAAAATATTTTTGAATGGCACGTCATTTGAATGTGTTAAGAATAAATATGAATATGCAAAAATCTTTTTCATTTTTTGGATTGCTTTTATTAGGCGTTTGTATGCTGCTAGCCGGCTTTACGCCTGATAAGGGTAAAAAGAAAAAGACAACTACTAAAACAACAACAAAGTTGGTAAAAAAGAAAATCGTAAAGCCTGTTGTAATTGTTGAAGAAGAAAATCCGTATTATATCATCGTAGATAAAAGCGATTATGAATTAAAAGTGTACGATGAAGAAGGTTGGTATGCAACATATCCAATTGTATTTGGAAGTAAAGATTTGAGTGATAAAATGAGAGAAGGTGATAAACGTACTCCTGAGGGTAATTTTAAAATCATACTTAAAAAAATACACCCTAAATGGGGGCCCGAGTTATTGCTTAATTATCCCAACGACGAAAGTGTTCAAAGGTTTAGAGAACGTTTACAAAAAGGACTTATTCCAAAAAATTCAAAAATCGGTAATGGAATTGCCATTCATGCTACTCGCCCAGAAGAAGAGTGGACGGTAGATCATTTTTACAATTGGACAGATGGTTGTGTTTCGGTAAAATATACCGAGATGAAAGATTTGTTCAGTTATATTCCCGTAGGTACACCGGTTACTATACAGCAATAGATATACAATGGTTGAGCTATAGTTGAACTAGTTTAGAGGTTTAGAAGTTTAGGGTTTAGGCGCACAACTTTATAAACTCTATACTCCTCTATAAACAATATCAACAATAATTTCAATCTCGGAGTGCATTTAAAATCCCGTAGGGATTACATATTTATAAACTGTATACTCCCATTAAACACCATCAACAATAGTTTAGAGGTTTAGAAGTTTAGGGTTTAGGAGCACAACTTTATAAACTCTATACTCCTCTATAAACAATATCAACAATAATTTCAATCTCGGAGTGCATTTAAAATCCCGTAGGGATTACATATTTATAGAAAAAATACGAATGTGTTTTTGGTGGCAACCCAAGCGGGGTTGAATATTTATTTATGATTGGTTCGGTTAAATTAAACGGGCACCATTTCAACATCGAATGCTATTAGCGCATTTTCTCTATTGCAATATTTGATTATTCAGTTTTACAAAAATAATAAACTCCCATCGCCATAACTTAAAAACCGATAATTGTTTTCGAGTGCATATTGGTAAATGGTTTTCCAATCTTCACCAACGGCTGCGGCCACTAATAAAATTAAAGTAGATTTAGGTTGATGGAAATTTGTTATCAACGCCTTTGCCAATCGAAAGTTATAGCTGGGAGCAATCATTATTTGTGTTGCTGATAAAATCGTATTTAGTTTCTTTTTTTTCATCCAATTCAGCAAAGCATGCAATGCCTCTTTTGCATCAATGGATGTGTGTATCAGATCACCTTCATATACATCCCATTGCTGAATTTTTATAGCTTCTACAGAAATATCGGGTTGAAGCATTGCTTTTACACCCATCCAATATAACGATTCAATGGTTCGCATTGAAGTAGTACCAACTACGGTGATGTGTTGATCACTATACTCAATAAGTTGTTGTATGGTTTCGGCATTTACCTCTATCCATTCGCTATGCATTTCATGTGCTTCCATTGTGTTGGCTTTAACCGGTTTAAATGTTCCGGCACCTACATGGAGGGTTACATAAGCTGGTTGAATATGTTGTGCTTGAAAATGCTTGAAAATTTGAGGCGTAAAATGTAATCCGGCGGTAGGTGCTGCAACCGAGCCTTGGTATTTTGCAAATATGGTTTGGTAGCGTTCTTTATCTGATGCTTCCGGTTTACGTTTTATATAGGGCGGTAAAGGGGTATCGCCAAGCATGTCTAAAATATCGGCAGTACATAACCATTCCGGATTCCAACTGAATTCTACCACATAAGCGTCTGATAGTTTTTCTACCATTGTAGCTTTTACTTCTACGGTTCCGTCTGCAGCTTGAAGTGTTTTTTCAAGGTGTTTTTCTTTCCATTTTGAAGCGCCACCAATTAAACATTTAAAACGTACCGAGCCTGTTTTGGCTAATACTACACTATAATCCGGAATGCCTTCGTATGGTTCTAAACAAAATATTTCAATGATACTTCCGGTAGATTTTTCGAATAATAAGCGTGCTTGAATTACGCTTGTGTTATTAAAAACAATCAAACTATTATCTGGTATATATTGGGCTATTGTATTGTAAACATCAGTTGTAATTTTTCCTTCTTTATAGATGAGCAGTTTAGAAAGATCTCTTTGCTCGAGCGGATATACAGCAATGCGTTCGTTGGGTAAAGGATAATCAAAGTTATTTATAGAAAGTAGCTTGGGGTGCATCAGCATATAATTAAAGATGCAAATATCCTTACAGTAAAGGATAAATAAAGCATTCTATATAAAATAAAAAATCGTCAACCTTACCTTATTGGTAAAGTTGACGATAATTGGATTATTAAAGCGAGTTAAAAAACGGTTATAGTTTTCCTTCTTTTATTTCTTCTACAATTGCGGGGTCTAATAAAGTGCTGGTGTCGCCTAGGTTTTCTATTTCACCTTCGGCAATTTTTCTTAAGATACGGCGCATAATTTTTCCGCTTCTGGTTTTTGGTAAACCATTTACAAATTGAATTTTATCGGGTTTTGCAATAGCGCCAATAATGCGAGATACCGTTAAAGAAATATCCTGACGGGTAAGGTTTTCATCGCTATGGTTTCCGTTGAAGATTACGAAAACATAAATGCCTTGTCCTTTGATGTCATGTGGATAGCCAACTACAGCGCTTTCTACAACGCCAGTATGCATGTTAATGGCATTTTCTACTTCGGCGGTTCCAATTCTATGTCCGCTTACATTTAAAACATCATCTACCCTTCCGGTAATTCGGTAATTGCCGTTTTCGTCTCTTAAGCAACCATCCCCTGTGAAATATAAATTTTCGTAAGTAGCAAAATAATTGGTTCTGCAACGTTCGTGATCATTGTAAGTAGTGCGTAACATACCCGGCCATGGAAATTTAATACAAAGGTTTCCGCTCACATTATTACCTACTACTTCTTCGCCGTTTTCATCCACCAATATCGGTTGTACACCAGGCATGGGTAAAGTTGCATAAGTAGGAATACCCGGCGTAATACCTGCCATATTAGAAATTAAGATACCACCTGTTTCGGTTTGCCACCAAGTATCTACAATCGGGCATCTGTTTTTTCCGATATTATCATCATACCAATGCCATGCTTCTTGGTTGATGGGTTCGCCAACGGTACCCAATACTTTTAATGAATTAAGGTTTTTACCTTTTAAGATATCTGTACCATAAGTCATTAAACTACGTATAGCCGTAGGTGCGGTGTACAGAATATTTACTTGAAATTTATCAACAATATCCCAAAGTCTTCCTGCATCAGGCCAAGTAGGTATACCTTCAAACATTACGGAAGTGGCGCCGGCACTAAGCGGACCGTAAACAATATAGCTATGTCCGGTTATCCAACCAATATCTGCTGTACAAAAATGTACTTGTCCGGGTTTATGTTGAAACACATTTAAAAATGTATAATTGGTCCACACCAAATAGCCACCAATAGTATGTACCACGCCTTTTGGTTTTCCGGTACTACCCGAAGTATAGAGGATGAAAAGCATATCTTCCGAATCCATAATTTCGGCTTTGCAGGGCGGATTGCCTTGTGTTTCTACTTTTTTAATTTCATCTTCCCACCACACATCACGACCTTTAATCATACTTACCGGAACGCGTGTACGTGTAAGTACAATTACTTTTTTTACACTGTGGCAACGTACCAAGGCATCGTCGATTACCGATTTTAGAGGAATTTCTTTATTGCCTCTATGTGCGCCATCGGCAGTAATTACCATATTGCAACGCGCATCTTCAATTCTATCAGCAATACTTTGAGCAGAGAAGCCACCAAATACAACTGAATGTATGGCTCCAATACGGGCGCAAGCTAAAACTGCAATGGCTAACTCGGGTACCATGGGCATATAGATACAAATTCTATCGCCACGTTTTGCGCCATTGTTTTTTAATACATTCGAAAATTGGTTTACTTTAAAATGTAATTCGCGATAGGTTAATACACGATGGTGTTCCTCCGGATCATTGGGTTCCCAAATAATGGCCGCGGCTTCGGGCTGTGTTTCTACCCAACGATCTAAACAGTTTTCTGTGATATTCAGTTTCCCGTCTACAAACCATTTTATTTTTGGAGCAAAGAAATTGTATTCTAATACTTTGTCCCATTTACGGTGCCAAATAAAATTTTCTGCAACACTACCCCAAAAGGCTTCAGGATCTTCTACACTTTTTTTATACGCCTCGTGATATTGTTCAGTTGTTGTAATTTGATAATGATTGTTCATGATGGCAATTTTTTTTGATGCCATAAAAGTATAAAACCTTTCCGCAGGCTGTTGGTGATATCTTGCTAAAATGGTATATTTATGCAAATTTGGTATAGTTCACTTAATTTTGATGTTATATGAAAGCCATTTATTGTCCTAAATGCAAAAGCGAATCATACGTTAAAAGCGGTATCGTTAAAGGGCGTCAGCGATTTCGATGTAAGGATTGTCAGTACTTTTTTACAGTATTAAAAGCAGGGAAAAGTATCGATCCATATTATGTGGTAAAGGCGCTTCAATTGTATATTGAAGGGGTTTCATTGAGAGAAATTGAACGCATTTTAGGGATTAGTCATGTTTCTGTGATGAATTGGGTACGGCAATACAAAATCAGTAAGCCCGTAAACACCGATTATCACCCTACCTATAAAGTGCTCTCACATGCAGAACTGATCAGCTTTTTCAGCGATCGAGAGAACCTTCGATCTTCCGGCTCTATCATCACCGAATTGGGCGATAAATTTATGGTGATAAAATGGGAGCGATTTAGAAAAAGTAGTTAGAAATAACTATACTGTTTTACAAAAGCATATACTTGAATTTTAAAACTGGTAGGATCTATTGAAATTGGCACTACGAAATTAATTGCGATTTCAATTATTAACGATTCAAAACATTGCCAGTATGAGAAAAAAGATTTTCTATCTCGCTATTGCTGCTTGCTGTTCAACAGGAACTACATCAGCTCAAACACCAGCGCCAACAGCTGCAAAACCTGCGGCCGCCGCACCTTCAGTAACAATTTATGGTTTCGTTCGTAACGACATGTTTTACGATACGCGTCAAAACACTTTCGTTCGTGAAGGGCAACTTGATCTTTATCCAAAAGATAAAGACATTCAAAGTGATGAATCCGATTATAACAAAAAATCTCAATTAAATATCTTAGGCATTTTAGCACGTTTTGGTGTTAAAGTAACCGGGCCCGATGCATTTAAAGCTAAAACTTCGGCTGTATTAGAAGGTGATTTCTTTGGACAAGCAGATGTAAATATTGGTTCATTGAGATTGAGACATGGCTATGTAAAATTAGATTGGGCAAAATCTTCCCTAACACTCGGACAAACCTGGTATCCATTATTTATTCCCGAGTGTTTTCCGGGCGTTGTAAATTTCAATACCGGTATTCCTATTGCGCCATTTGGTTGGGCCGGACAAGTAAAATACACGGCTAAGTTTGATGAAAAAACAAGTTTATCCTTTACTGCCTACAAACCACGCGAATTTGCTGTAGCTAATGTTAACGCTGCAGATATTACCAATGCCGCTTCATTGAATGCAGCAATGCCCGATTTGAATGCTCATTTGCAATACAAAGGCACTAAACTTTTAATAGGTGCACAAGCCGATTTTGGCATGCTTAAACCTTACGTAAAATATGGCGCAACCGGCAGTACAAAAACCAGCAGCGAAACAGTAAGTGCGTTTACTGCAATGGCATATGCAAAGTTTACTGGTAAAAAAGTATCAGTGAAAACACAAGCAATCATCGGCCAAAATACAACGCAATGGGTAATGATGGGTGGATACTTTGGCTACAAAGCAACACCAACTTCTATAGAAACCTATAAGCCGGCTAAAACCACTGCAGTATGGGCAGATGTTTATGGCAATGGTAAAAAGGTTGTACCAGGTTTATTTGTAGGATATTCTAGTAATAATGGCGCAAATGCCAATGCTACTGCAGCTTATGGAAGAGCCATTGGTATTAGTGGACGTGGAATTAAAGATTTAATTCGTGTTTCTCCTCGCTTAGATTTCATCAGCGGTAAATTAAGTTTCCGCAACGAGTTAGAATTTACGCAAGCACAATATGGCGTTCGCAACAACAGCGGTAAAGTAACCGGTGCTACAGATAAAATTACCAACGTGCGTTTTACTTTTTCTACAGTTTATAATTTCTAAACCAACTCAATTATAATTTATATGCAAACAACAAATCACAAACCGCAGGGCATTGGACTTGTAATAGGTGCCTCTTCTGTTGGAACACTCATTGAGTGGTACGATTTTTACATCTTTGGTATGCTGGCTACCATCATTTCCAAACAATTTTTTCCTGAAGATTCGGGCACATCGGCTTTATTAAGCACATTAGCCATTTTTGCTGCAGGCTTTATTGTTCGTCCGTTTGGCGCCTTGGTATTTGGAAGATTAGGCGATTTGATTGGTCGTAAATACACTTTCTTGTTAACATTGGTACTAATGGGTGGCTCTACTTTTGCCATCGGTTTGGTACCCGGGTATGCAAGCATCGGATGGGCTGCCCCTATCATCATTTTGGTATTGCGCCTTATTCAAGGTTTGGCTTTGGGTGGCGAATATGGTGGTGCTGCCACTTATGTTGCAGAACATGCTCCGGCAAATCGTAGAGGATTTTGGACCAGTTGGATACAAACCACAGCTACATTAGGTTTATTGTTTGCGCTTGGTGTAATTATTATGATTCGTAAATCTCAAGGCATCGAACAATTTAGCTCAGAGTGGGGTGGATGGCGTTATCCATTTTGGATTTCTCTTTTCTTGGTTATTGTTTCTATTGTTATTCGTTTAAGAATGCAAGAATCGCCCATGTTTGCTAAGTTGAAATCTGAAGGCAAAACTTCTGTAAATCCATTAAAAGAAAGCTTTGGACATAAAGCCAATTTTAAAATGGTATTGTTGGCATTATTTGGAGCGGTAATGGGACAAGGAGTAATTTGGTATACCGGTCAGTTTTATGCACAAAGTTTTATTGAAAATATTTGTAAAGTAGATTTCGTTGAATCTCGAAACATCATCATCATTGCCATTTTATTTGCAACACCTTTCTTTATTGTATTTGGTGCTTTGAGCGATCGTATTGGTCGTAAATGGATAATGATGTTAGGTATGTTTTTAGGAATTTTTTCTTACAGACCTATTTATAAAACTTTTTTAAAGTGGACGGATGTTAAGCAACGTTATGAATTGGTTGATGTATCAAAAAGCAGTAGTCAGCCTTCTTTGGCTAGTGTAGATGCAAAAGACAGTAAGAAAGTTTTAATTGTAACAAAATCAGACAGTGCGTATACAGATGGGGCATTGTTCAAGTATACCAAAACAGATACGCTTCATTTATCCGAAGCAGCTGCAGCAGGTGCCGGAAAAATTGCGTTTATCATTCCATCAAAAACAGTTCCAGGAAATTTTGATACATCGGTAGTAAAAGTAAAATCTAAACTAGCTTTGGATAGCACTAAATTGGCCTATGCTACAGTGGTTACAAAATCGGCAAAAGCTTCGGTTATAGTAGAAAAAGTGTTGGATAAAAATACTTTCTGGGGAATGGTGTTATTGGTATTTGTACAGATTTTATTTGTAACCATGGTGTATGGTCCGGTGGCAGCATTCTTGGTAGAATTGTTCCCAACTAAGATTCGCTATACATCGATGTCGCTTCCTTATCATATCGGTAACGGTGTGTTTGGCGGATTGGTACCTTTCTTAGGAACATTGATTGTAGAGTTTACAAAATCGGCCGATAAGCCTGCTGGTGATCCTTTAGCCGGTTTATGGTATCCCATTGGAGTTGCCGCAGTTTGTTTAATAATTGGTGTACTTTACTTACGCAACACAATTGACCCGGATGTTAATGATTAATGGGCACTAAACAAATAAATCACTCTTTACATTTAAAACTATTTATATGAACGTAATTAAAAAAATGATGGGCTTTGTCTGGATGGCATTGGCCGTATTTATGGTATACTTTATGATTAGCAATGCCATTGAAAGAATTGGCAAAGCCTCTGAAGCTACCCGAGCAAACACCACGCTTCAGTGGGTAATCATCTTAATCATCTTTATTCCTTGCTGTTTTGGGTTACTCATTTTTGGAAAGTATGCTTTACAAGGCGAGTACGATCATTTACCCGAAAGCAGTGCAGAGATCACCGATTATGATCAAGAAGTACTGTAAGCTCGTTTGATAAATTTTTGATGATGGGGTCTGTTTTATACAGGCCCCATTTTTTTGAAAAGCGTTGCAAGGTGGATACAACACCGAATCCTTATTTTTGTACTATGAATTTTTTAGATAAAATTATACTCGATAATACAGTACGTAGTTTATTAATTGTATTTGCTACCATCTTACTAACCCTGCTGCTCAAAAAATATCTATCTCGATATATAGCTGCCCAATTGTATAAACTAGTATTACGCATTTGGAAAAACATCAACAAACAAACTTTTATCAATTTGGTGATGCAGCCTTTAGGTTGGTTTTTAGTAGTATTGATAACGGTATTTTCGGTAGATAAGCTCAACTTCCCACAAGATTTTCATTATACTTTATATGGACATACAACAGAAGATATATTAACCCGCTTTGGAACAGGAATTATTATTGTTTCTTTTATTTGGTTAGTATTAAGATTGGTTGATTTTTTTGCAGCAGTGTTAGAAGAAAAAGCCAATCAAACAATTGATACAAGAGATAATCAATTGATTGTTTTCTTCCGCGATTTTTTAAAGGTGATTATTGTTATTATTGGAACTTTAATTATAGTAAAAGCTTGCTTTAATCAACCTATTGGCGATGTATTAACCGGATTGAGTATTGTTGGTGCCGCCCTTGCATTAGCTGCAAAAGAAAGTTTAGAAAATTTAATAGCATCGTTCATCATCTTTTTTGATAAGCCATTTTTTACTGGAGATATAGTGAAAATTAATGCTGTAACAGGAACGATAGAACATATCGGCTTGAGAAGCACAAGAATTAGAACCGCCGACCAAACTTTGGTAACTGTACCTAATAAACAAATGGTAGATGGTGTGGTAGACAATTGGAGCATGCGTACCCAACGCCGTGCAGAAATAAAATTAGATTTAGCTTCCAACACGCCACTACATATTGTAGAAGGTTTTATTCAAGCATTGAAAAAATTCATCGATCCATCTACAAGGGAAATTATCAGTGCCAATATCTTTCTAAAAGAATTGAATAAAAATGGTATTAGTATCGTTGCCGAATATTTTACTCAGCCCTTCACATTACAAGAATATTTTGAACTAAAAGAAAAAATACATTTTCAAATTTTAGCCGAAATGGAAAATCACCACATCGAATTTGCCGGCGAAGAAAGTACGATTAGGGTGAAGACGGAAGAACAATAGAATTTGAAAAGTTTAGAAGTTTAGGGGTTTAGCGTTTAGTGGTGAGTCTACTTCTTTATAAACCCTATAAACTTTTTACACGCAATAAACTTAGTAAACCAAGTAATGTTTAGCAGTTTAGGGGTTTAGGGTTTAGTGGTGAGCCTACTTCTTTATAAACCCTATAAGCTTTTTAAACGCTATAAACTTAGTAAACCAAGTAGCGTTTAGCAGTTTAGGGGTTTAGTGTTTAGTCCACAGTCCACGACTTTATAAACTTTATAAACCCTATAAGCTTTTTACACGCTATAAACTTTGTAAACCAAGCAATGTTTAGAAGTTTAGGGGTTTAGAGTTTAGCGGCCAGCTCACTTCTTTATAAACTATATAAACTATATACACTTTATACACGCTATAAACTTTTTATACCTTATAAACTTACATAAAGAGCATTCGACATTAAAGCCCAACCACCCTAACCCCTTTTTTTCTTAAAAATATTCTTACTAATTCCGATGCCAAAGAGATAGCTATCGTAGGTTTTAATTTTGTTTTCGTATTTCACATTCAAACTTAATTCCCAATTTTTGGGCAACTCCCAACCATACTCAACACCAAAATCTATTAAGTTGATATTTTCGTTTGCTTCAAATTCTCTTCCTATACCTGCAATAAGTACAAGGTGTTTAGTGGCTTTATATAATCCCACTATTGAAGCCGAAACAGGATAGTCGCGAATCACGATCGCTTCAGTGCCCACTTTTTCTACCTTATATTGTTGTAAAATTAAATCACTGTGTAATCCTACGGCCCATTTTCCATTGAACCAATAATCATAATCAATTCCCCAAGCTGGCACTAAAAATGTTTTATTGGTGCCTTTAATTTCTATTGAATTGGGTAAATGGGCATTCATCATCATAAAAGTGATGCGATGGTGCGGCGCATTGGCATTTTCTTCAGATTTTTTGTGTGTAGATTCTTGTGCATGTATTGTAAAACTGCACAATAGGATGACGGATAAGAGGAGGTATTTCATATACATTGTATTTACTTTTGCTACATGCTGTAAATAAGATCAAGGTATATTCAATATAATTTCCAGCATGCCACGAATAAAAATTACCAATACAAAAGTAAACACAAAGCGGCCCATAAGTGCTTCTGCAAGCCTGATATGAATCAGGCTGAAAGGTGTTTTTGATGCATAGAAAATGCCCGAAATTATTCGTTTATTAAGATTAACTCGGCCAATTCTTTGTCCCATTGGCCAGTTTTACCATATTCTACTACACGCCCCAATTCTTTGCCGTTTTTTAATACAATGATGGTTGGTACATTGGTAATGCCCATAGCTGCACTTAAATTACCCAATGTTTGTTTAGCTCTATCTACACCTAATAAAGAAATTTTGTCGGAAGTAATTTCAGCCAATTCGGCCAATTTAAAAAAGCGGGGTAATATAAACTGCGTATCCTCACACCATGTACCTCCAAAAACTATCAATTGCATTTTATTGTTTTTGATTTTTTTCAATGCTTGAATGTAGGCGGTATCGGGTTGATATGATTTTTGATTGGCCGCAAACCATTGAAAACTGGTATCTTTTTGCATCACTTCTTGATTAATGATGCCCTTGAGGATTTTCACAGTAGGATGATTAGGCAAATCCCAACTTACTTCATATCCGGTTTGTGCCAATAATGGAAATGTCATTGATAAAAATATAATTGAAACAAATGCTATCTTCTTCATAATAGGGTTATAAATGCGCTTTAAGTTCTAATAAAAATGTACGAAGCTTTTTGAGTGAATCTACCAATTCAAATTTTTCCTGCATTCTTTTGTTGTTACGGATAAATTCTTTTGCGCCTTCCATGGTGTACTTTCTTTCGCGAAGCAAATGATGTATGAGTTGAAGATTTTTAATGTCTTCGGGTCTAAACAGTCTATCTCCTTTACCGTTTTTCCGAGGTTTTAAAACATCAAATTCATTTTCCCAAAGCCTAATCAACGATTGATTTACTTTAAACATTTCGGCAACCTTACCAATAGGATAATATAGTTTTTGAAACAAAATTTCATCTTCAGGCACTTCAATAACGGCACGTGTTTCGGCATTATCTTTTAAACTCTTTCTTCCCCTGTTTGATTTTATTTTTACCAAACTTGGTTCGGGCAAAGGGTCGGGCATTACTACTACCGGTCTTTGTGCTACTTTACGTGGTTCTTTTTTAGCTGGTGCGCTTGGTTTTATAGGCGGAGGTGTAGGTTCGCCAAAATCAAACATTGATATTTGCTCGGGTGTTGCCATGTTGCTTAAAAATTAATCAAAACTTTTTGCACTTCCAATAGAAGCCAGTTTTAATAAACGATCGTATTGTTCGGCATTTAAGTCGTTATAGAAAAAGTACACCGGATCTACTGCATTTCCATTAATATGAACTTCATAATGGCAATGTGGCCCTGTACTGGCGCCGGTACTACCTACCCAACCAATTACTTCGCCTCGTTTAACCCTTTGTCCGTTTCTTGCTTTAATCCTAACCATGTGTGCATAATAAGTTTCGTAGCCATATCCATGGTTAATTACTACGTGGTTTCCAAAGCCGTTTCCAAAATCTGCATTGGTAACTATGCCATCACCGGTAGCATAAATGGGAGTGCCTTGAGAGGCTGTAAAATCTAAGCCATTATGCATTTTAGGAATACCATAAATGGGATGAATGCGCATGCCATAACCACTCGCTACTCTCGTGAGGTCTTTATTAGCAACAGGTTGAATGGCCGGAATGCACGCCAATTTTTCTTCCTTATTGTTGATTAATTTTTCAATTTGCTCGTAGCTGCCCATTTGGTATTGAATACGAGCACTGATATTATTGAGGCGCAACGCTATGTCTTTGCTCAATTCATCATCACTCATTACACTTACTTTTTTTATTTCTTTTTGCTTTTCGGTTAATAATGCACGAGCACTATCAGGTACCGGATTGGCTTCAAAAATAGAGCGGTATACTTCATTATCCCTTTTTTCTAACGAAGCCATTTCATCTTGTAAGGATTTTACCTTATCGTTTAAAGTAGCAAAATTGTCTTTCAGTAATTCGTATTTAATCTGTATTTCTTTATCGGTAGGATGTGGAATAAACTTTGTGTACAGCCAAATGACCACCACCGAACTCACCAATAAGCCCGATAAAAAGCCAAATACCCGTAACAACTTCACCCGAAGCGGTATTTCCACTTTTTCGTAGCGGAGGGTGTGCGTGTTATAGAAATATTTGATTTTTT
>JBMOEQ010000010.1:0-28356 GCA_049314655.1 Ferruginibacter sp.
ATCCAGCGGACAAGTACACACATCTGCTCCGGCTTCGGCACATTTAATAATATGATTTGGATTACGAATGGAAGCTGCTAAAATTTCTGTTTTATAACCTTGTACATCGAATATTTCACGCATTTGATCAATGAGTTCCATGCCGTCCCAACCACTATCATCTATACGGCCAATAAATGGAGAAACATAAGTTGCACCTGCTTTTGCGGCTAATATGGCTTGTCCGGCTGAGAAAATTAAAGTACAATTGGTTTTAATACCGTTTTCTGTAAACCATTTAATTGCTTTAATACCGTCTTTAATCATCGGAACTTTTACAACGATATTGGGATGAATTGCTGCCAATTTTTTACCTTCTTCAATAATGCCTGCAAAATCGGTAGATACTACTTCTGCACTGATATCGCCATCTACAATTTCGCAAATGGTTTTATAATGATTCATTACAGCTTCTGTTCCTTTAATGCCTTCTTTTGCCATTAAAGATGGATTGGTTGTTACGCCATCAAGAATCCCTAAATCATTAGCTTCTTCAATTTGAGCAAGATTAGCTGTGTCGATAAAAAATTTCATTGGTGTTAAAGTTTAATTTGAGGCAGTAAAAGTAAAAAAGATTTACCCTTAGTTGCGATAATTTATCAGATTTAATGAAAATTGAGTACTTGCCGTAAGAAATTGAATAATATTTATACATCCAAGATATTATTCAATAGTTCAACAAAACCTACACTTATGGGCATAAAAAAAGGCAAGTTACTTACATCGCACCGCTCAACCATCTACCCTTGCTACCTTCCGGTTCTGGGGGGGTTCAACAGGAGCTGGTCGTATAAGACTTGCCGGCTGCAAATATAGGGTAAAATGATGTATCTGATTTCTTTGTTTAAAAAAGTTTTAAGAAAAAATGGGTTGATGTATTTTATTGGTTGCTTTAAAAACTCATTCCCGGACGATCGAGCCTCGTACTGATTTTTGCAATGCCAATCAATTGATCATATTGATCGGCAAATCCTTTAAAATAAACCAATACCGTATACACATTTTCTGTTTCCCAATAATCGCCTTCTAACTCTTTAGTAAGGGTTGGATTTTTTTTATCTACTAAAGTGTAACCATAATTGTAAAAACCCTGTTTGAGGTTCAATTGACCTTCATAAACACCTTTATCTGCATTAAAATGCATTTTCGAGTTTTCATTATTTTGATAATCGGTGAATTGTCCGGTTAAATAAAGATCAGCATCTGTATAAGCAACATTGTTTGGAGGAATGAAACTAAAATTTGTTACTGCATAGTCGCCTTGCCAATAAGGATTGATGGTTTCGTAAGTAGTACATTGATATTGACCATTAAAATCTTGATAAAATACATACCGTTGGTTAGATCTATCCATATCTGGCTTTAAATACATGACCGATTCGGTTTTATTGTTTCTGCCGCTATCTACCCTATCGCTGAGTAATCGAAAACTTCTTAAATCAAGCCAACGCCATTCTTTTCCACCGGGAAAAACAAAATTGCCTTCATTGTTGTACTCTAATGTTGCGCCTCTAACAAAAGTTGGTGGTACGTTCATTTTTGCTTGATCCCAACGGTAATTTTTTAACACGGTTACTTTTACTTGTTGGTTTAAGTTAAAAGCATTCATACTTTCAACATTCACGTTGAAGCGTAAGCGCTGGTGTGTTTTGAAATATTGAGGCGTAAAGGGTTGAACAATTTGTGCCATTACCGATGCTTTTGGATCTAAAACTAAAAATGATCGGGTAAAAGCCAATTTACTGGTATCGCCATCTAAATAAACTTTTAACAGATAATTACCACTTTTACTAGGCACGGCATTGGTTTCGGGTAAGATGGCTTGGTAATGGGTATATCTAGCAAATGCGATAGAAGAAAAACGATAATTGGTAATACGCATTTGTGTAAAGCCTTTTATAAAATCAAAAGCACTTAAGTTTACCGGCTTCCAATTGTAATCGCACAACTGAAAAGTATAATAATATGCTTTTACTCTTGAATCAAAATCATCGAAGTGTAATTCAAGCCTGTCGCCCGAATTAAGCTTATAAACAGGCATTGTTAACTGATCGCCATACATATGAAAGCGAACCGAATGAATGCGGTCATTCAAAACCATATCTGGATTAACTTGAGCAGTTCCTTTAATCACAAAAGAACAAAGCAAGAGCAATAAACTAATTTTACGAAAAGTAGACATCTATTGTTAAAAAATTTACTTTTGAAAGGTACCAAAATTATGCCATTGAATTTTTCGGTTTTCATAGCAAAGCGTTTAACCTTTAATAAACAACAAACTTTTTCGAGGTTTATTATTCGGTTGGCTATTGCTGCCACTACAGTAAGTGTTGCTGTAATGATTGTTGCGTTGAGTTTTTTCAATGGTTTTCAAGAAGTCATTAGTAATAAAGTATTTAGTTTTTGGGGACATATTCATCTTCAAAAAGACATTGACCAGCGAGTGAGTATTTCTGAAGATTATCCAATTTCTTTAGATACAACAGTAGAGCGCACCGTACAAGCGCTTCCTCAAGTAAAAAGCATTGAACGATATGCTACTAAATCGGTTATTTTAACCCATGCCAACGATATTGAAAGTATATTATTGAAAGGCATCGATTCTTCATTTAATGCCCATCGTTTAGATCCGTTTTTATTAGAAGGCAAATGGGTAAATTTTCCGGATAGCAGTTATGGAAAAGATATTAATATTTCTGCTTTTACTGCCAGTCAGCTCGATATTAAAGTGAACGACAGTTTGATTGCATTTTTTATTCAGCCCGATGGTTCTAAACGACCAAGGAAATTAAAAATTGCAGGCATCTTCAAAACTTCTATTGAAGAATATGATAAGCAATTTGGTATTTGCGATATCAATTTAATAAGGCGATTAAACGATTGGGCGCCCGATCAAATTGGCGGATATGAAGTTTTTTTAAATGATTATCGATTAACCGATTCTACCTCTACTTGGATTAAAGAAAATACTCCTCAAGGATGGAATAGTAAAACCATACAAGAAATAAATCCAAACATTTTCGATTGGTTGGGCTTACAGAATAAAATCAAATTTATTTTGATTGGCATTATGATCATTATTGCTTCTGTAAATTTAATAACCTGCTTGTTGATCATCGTGTTAGAACGTACCAGAATGACCGGTATTTTGAAAGCTGTTGGAGCCTCAAATTGGGCGATTCAAAAAATATTTCTCTACAACACTGTGTTTATCGCTATTTCGGGAATTATATTAGGAACAGTTCTAGGTTTACTCATCTGTTGGCTTCAAGAGAAAACCGGATTTATAACATTGGATGAAGAAGCCTATTCCATGGATAAGGCACACGCTTCTATTAATTGGTGGCAAGTACTTGCAGTAGATATTTGTACGGTGTTGGTTTGTTTTGCTACATTAATTTTCCCAACGCTATTGGTGAAAAAGATAAAGCCGGTTAAGGCGATACAGTTTAGGTAAGGAGAATATGTTAAATGTTGAATTTTAAGTGTTGAATTTTTCACGCAAAGCTGCAAAGGATATCAAGTCGCAAATTTTAAAGAATGTTGAATTAACAGCAATGTCTCCCGCAGGGGACGTTGCGTATTTTAAAATAAATGTTGAATTTTAAATGAAGACAAGGTTATAAGTTTATTAAGATTATTGGTTTATAAAGTATCTAACCTTCGCCTAGGTTTGTGTCTTCACGAACCTAAGTAACATTAATCTCAGAGTTGAATTTCACCAATCGTTAATCCATTGTTCCACTACTGTTAAACTATCGTTCAACCACTTATTAAATGTTGAATGTTAAGTGTTGAATTTTAAATGAAGACAAGGTGATAAGTTTATAAAGATTATTTGTTTATAAAGTTTCTAACCTAAACTTCTAAACCTCTAAACTCCTAAACCATCTTCATCCCCTAAACTTCTCAACTAGTACTAAATAAGATACGATGCAATTATTCCCGTTGCAACAGCAGCATTTAATGATTCTGCATGTCCAACACGCGGAATGGTAATTTGATGGGTGCAATGTTGAAGAACATCCTCACTTATGCCTTTTGATTCATTGCCAATAACGATTATTCCTTCTTTGATTCCCTTTATTGTGGCTAATGGTTTTCCATTTAGTGTAGTAGCATAAACAGATACCGGTTGTGCCTGTAACCATAGTTCTAAGTCGGTATACAGTACATTCACTCTCGATAAGCTGCCCATAGTACTTTGAATTACTTTAGGGTTATATCTGTCGGCAGTATGTAAAGAACAAACGATATGTTCAATACCAAACCAATCGGCAATACGAATAATGGTGCCCAAATTACCCGGATCTCGGATATCATCTAAAGCTAAAACGATTTTTCCTTTGGCATCAACCGGAATTGCCGTTTCTTGTCGGAATACAGCAAAAACCTTATTGGGCGTAGAAAGGGTTGAAATTTTCTCTAATTCAAATGGTTCTATAACTTCTAAAGGGCCTTTGTAGTATTTACGAATAAAAACCTCATTTTCACTCATCCATTCTTTTAAAGCATACAACTCTACACATTGAAATATTTCGGATGATAACAATTCGGGCACAACTTTAGTACCTTCAGCAATAAAGCGATTATCTTCATCTCTGAATTTTTTGTGGTGTAAACTTTGAATATATTTGGTATGTGTTTTGCTTAACATTGTGGTTCGATTAAAATAATTCTAGATTCTGTGTCAAATTACGGCTTTTCAAAATATCGAAATTATATCTCCTTAGTACTACTCGTTTGGTTATTTTCTTGTACCATTCCTCGAAAGTATCAAAAAAATAAACCTTTTGTATTCAATAATAAAATTGTATTAAAAGGTGGTGCATTTACAAGGGAAGAACGCATTACAACAAGGCAACGTTTATATGCTCAATTGGAAGATAGCATGCGTACTCAGGTAAAAGATATTTTCTTTCTTATTCATCTGATCAATCATCCACCTTTATTTGATACCGCTAATGCTGCTCAATCGGCCCGAAATATGCAATATTCATTATTGCACCAGCAGGGCTATTATCATTCAGTTGTACATTGGAAGGCCGATACTTCAAAGCATAACAATGGAAAGGAACAAAGGGTTACAGTTACCTATACCATCGACGCCGGTAATCCTACTTTAATTGATACGTTCAGTTATCACCTTAAAAACGCCGATTTACAAAATCTAACTTTAGTCAATGCTCAAGATGCAGTTTTAAAAAAGGGTAAACCTGTAACCAAACCGGATGTATTGGGCGAAATAAGCAGATTGGTAGAACTCTATCGGAATAATGGCTATTATAAATTTACAACTGAAGATATTAAAATGCGGGGCGATACATCGCTTTCGGTATTAACGAATGTGAGTGATGACCCTTTTGAAAACTTAGCTCAAATTTCTGAAGCCAATGCCAGTAGAAATAAACCTACTATGAAATTGGCTTTATTTCAAAACCCTTCTGCCGATAGTTTACGCTTAATTCAATATCGAATCAATAATATTTATTTATATCCCGATTTTCAACCAGAAGATGCTTTAAAAATCAACAGCGATTTAACTGAAGAAACTACCGATGGTTTTATCATTAGGTTTCATAAGAAATTAGTACGGAACAGTTTTTTGAAACGCAATATCTTTTTTAGAAAAGGCGATTTATATCAGCAAGATAATTTCAACCGTACCATCAGCAGTTTTAATAAAATGGGTGTTTGGCAAAATGTGAGTATTCAAATTGAAGAAAGAAAAGATAGTGTAGGATTAATTGATTTAATTATTCAATTATTACCGGCAAAGAAATTTGGTTTTGAAGCCAATGTGGAAGCCAGTTATTCAACCAATAACAGCATCAACAATGCTTCTGCAGCCAACTCGGGCAGTTTATTGGGCTTATCGGGTAACTTATCTTTACAAAATAGAAATATTGGCATGCAAGGCATTAAAATGACCCATGCCTTAAGAGCGGGTGTAGAATTAAATTTAGCTTCTCAGGTGGGCCGAAATAGACGCATCAATTCAAATGAGTTTAGTTATACCAATACTATTTCTTATTCACGATTAATTGGTATTGGGAAATGGATTAATGCGGGAAAGAAACCTTTGAGTAAACAAACTTTCATCAACATTAACCCAACCTATACACGAAGAATTGATTTATACAATATGCTATCATCGGCATTTACATTGGGTAATGAGTGGACGTATAAGGCCAATAGAAAAAATGTATTAAGATTTCCTAATATTGAATATTCGTACCTTTTCAATCAATCGGATAGCTTTAAAGTAACCCTTCAAAATAATCCATTTTTAAGATACTCTTTTAATACTGCGTTAGTTTTGGGTAGCAGTTATAGTTATTCATCGAGTTTTACAAATCGCAAACATCCGAATCGGCAACATAGTGTAAAATGGAATCTAGAAGAGTCGGGTTTAATTTGGGGTAGATTTGGCATTTTTAAAAAAGACCTTCGGCAGTTTATTAAAACAGATATAGAATATACCTACACCACTAGTAGGCCAAAATCGGTAATAGCATTTCGTGTTTTTGGAGGAATTGGTGTGCCTTTAGATAAAAACGATACCGCATCACTACCCTTCTTTAAACAATATTTTGCTGGTGGACCCAATAGTATGCGTGGATGGCCTGTAAGAGGTATTGGTAGAGGATCGCAACCTTTGGCGCCCTATGATACAAGAACTTTAAACGATCGTACTGGAGATATACGTTTTGAAACCAATCTCGAATACCGGTATAATATCGCCCAAATTATACCCAACTCCCTTACTTTAAAAGGTGCATTTTTTATGGATATTGGAAATGTGTGGAATTTTAATAATTCAAGAGTAGGCGGTGGCGAAGATAGTTTACAATTTAATTTTAAAAATTTCTATCGTCAATTGGGCGTAAGTGCAGGAACCGGCTTTAGGTTTGATTTTAATTATATCATTTTGAGATTAGATTTAGGCTTTCGTTTTAAACGTCCCGAAATTTCCGAAAATGCTGGTTGGAAAGCGCCTTCCATCGGATTCAATGATATGTTTAGGAAATTATTTACTCGCGGAGAAAATGATATCTATCGCAAATGGAGATACGAAAATTTCAATTTTACAATTGGCTTAAATTATCCGTTTTAGATGGCTCCATTGCAGCATGGGCTTCATCTATTTGCTGCATAAAATTTTCTGGAAGTTGAGCATCTGAAACAGAAAAATCTCCGATTCTTGTTCTTCTTAATGCACTTAAATATCCGCCACAGCCTAATG
This sequence comes from Ferruginibacter sp., assembly GCA_049314655.1. Taxonomy (GTDB): domain Bacteria; phylum Bacteroidota; class Bacteroidia; order Chitinophagales; family Chitinophagaceae; genus Ferruginibacter. The sequence continues at coordinate 7,286 of JBMOEQ010000010.1, forward strand.
CTTTTCCAAAATCATGCGCTAAACTTCTAATATAAGTGCCGGTAGAACATACCACCTTAAATTGAATTTTTGGTAAATCAATTTGGGTAATTTCAAATTGATGTATAGTAATGGTACGTGCTTTTAAATCTACAGCTTCTCCCCTTCTTGCCAATTCATATAATGCAACGCCATCTTTTTTTATGGCAGAATAAATGGGTGGATATTGATCTATAGTACCTAAAAATTGTTCAACTGCATTATAAATTGCTGTTTCGGTGATGTTTTCAAAACTCTTGAAATCCTCCGGTGTACTTTCTAAATCGTAGGTTGGTGTAACGGCGCCCAAAGTAATTTCTCCGGTATATTCTTTTTCGCTCGCCATATACTCGTTGATCTTTTTGGTAAATTTTCCAGTACACACAATCAATAAACCGGTTGCTAATGGATCTAAAGTTCCGGCATGACCAATCTTCTTAATCTGCAATGTGCTTCTCAATTTTCGAACAATATCAAATGAGGTCCAATGCATGGGCTTGTCGATCAATATAGCTTGTCCTTCTAAAAAAGTTTGTTGAATGGATGGATGTAACGGAGGCTTTTTTTGTCGCACTCGTTCCGGTAATGGATTACCTGTTTCATCGGCAAGCCTTTGTTCAAATTTTGCTCGGTAAGTTTCTTTTCTAGCCACGATGCTGTAAAGGTAAAGAGGATAAATTAAATGGCCTGACGTGCTTTCAATTCTAAATATTTATTGAGTGCGTTCACAGTAAGTTTATCCGGAGGCGTAAGCAAGGATAATATTCCATGATGCAATAATTCTTTTACAATTAATCTTTTTTCGTACGCAAATTTTTCAGCGATTGTTTTTACATATACTTTTTCCAATTCATCGCCTTCAATATTGCCCAATCGATTTAATTCGGTGTTTTCGAAAAATACCACCAACAATAAATGATGTTTCGAAATGGCCCGTAAATAATTGAGCTGCCGTTTTAATCCCGAGAGCGATTCAAAATTGGTAAACAATATCAATAAGCTGCGTTGCTTTACTCTACTGCGTAATTGCAAGTACAGCATTTCATAATCGGGTTCTAAAAAGTCGGTACCTTGATTGTACAACAATTGCAACATGTTTGCTCGCTGGATGGGTTTTCTATCAGCAGGTAATAATGTGCCCATTTTTTGAGCAAACGTAATTAAACCAACTTTATCTTGTTTTTGTAAGCAAACATTGCTTAACACTAAGGTTGCATTGATGGCATAATCTAATAAACTTAATCCACCGAATGGCATTTTCATTAAACGACCTTTATCAATAATACAATATACTTGTTGGCTTCTTTCATCGGTATAATTGTTTACCATCAACGCAGATTTACGTGCAGTAGCTTTCCAATTGATGGTTCTTACATCATCGCCCCTAACATATTCTTTAATTTGCTCAAACTCCATGCTGTGGCCTATCTTACGCATGCGCTTGTTGCCTTGCTCCGATTGGATGGTGGTATGCGATAACAACTCGTATTTTCTAAGTTGTAAAAAAGAAGGATATACAGCAATGCTTTTTTGGGCTTCAATGTCAAACCTGCGTACTACTAAATTCAATAAGGAACTGGCATATAAAATAATGTTCCCAAACTGGTATTGTCCACGTTCACTTGGCCGAAGAATATACTTCAATTGTTTTTCTTCTCCGGCTTTAAAAAAATATTTTAATTGCCAATCTCTCATTTGAAATTGAAAGGGCAATTCATCAATGATGAGGAGTTGAATAGGAAATCTGAAATTACTAACTACATTTAATTTCACTATATTTTCATCGCCATTACTCATTCTTTCAGATACCTTTCTTTCGGCTTCCGGAGTAGCACCAAAGAAAAATAAAAAACAATAATCCAAAAAAGTTAAGAAGAAAAATAAATAACTCGCTGTTTGTGGGATGATAAAAAAAGGCTTATAAAAATATGCAACAATATAAAGTACAACAATGAAACCTCCAATTAGATAAAACCTAGAAGGTAAATAAAGTTGACCGATATATTTTTTGGTTATACTCAAAACAAATTATTTAATGAATTACTTAACGGGGAATTTCAATGGCTTTCAATAATTGTTGAATCAAATCATCCGTTGTTAAACCTTCCATTTCTTTTTCTGGTGTAAGCATAATTCTATGTCGCAAAACCGGTGGCACCATTTGTACAATATCTTCAGGTGTAACAAAATCTCTTCCGTGTATGGCTGCACTGGCTTTTGATGCACGTAAAATTGCCAATGATGCACGTGGCGATGCGCCTAAGTATAAAGCAGAATTGGTTCTGGTTTCTTGTACAATACGAGCAATGTATTCTACTAACTTTGGTTCTATAACAATTGCTTGAACCAAATCTCTAAAATGTTGTATGTCTTCAACTTTTAATACACTGTTGATGTCTTCTAACAGTTGCTTTTGTGTTCGGCCATGTTGGTTGTTTAAGATAGCAATTTCTTCTTCCAAATTTGGATAACGCACTTCTATCTTAAAAATAAAACGATCTAATTGAGCTTCAGGTAAACGATAGGTACCTTCTTGTTCAATTGGATTTTGTGTAGCCAAAATAATAAAAGGAAATCGCATTGGATGTGTATATCCATCAACCGTAACTTGACGCTCTTCCATGACTTCAAATAACGCAGCTTGGGTTTTTGCAGGAGCACGATTGATTTCATCTATTAAAACGATATTGCTAAATACCGGACCGGCCTTAAATTGAAAACTGCCTTCCTTTGGGTTAAATACTGAAGTTCCGGTAACATCACTAGGCATTAAATCGGGAGTAAATTGTAAACGAGAAAATTCTACATCAACAATTTTCGATAATAATTTTGCAGTTAGTGTTTTGGCAACTCCAGGAACACCTTCTATTAATATATGCCCATCGCATAAAAGTCCTATCATTAATAGATCTAACATCTCCTGTTGTCCTACAATAACTTTACCTATTTCGGCCCTTATTTTTTCCATACTGTCATTGAGTACAGAAAGGTTTGTTCTTTCTTGAAAAAATTGTTCTTCCATCAGATTTTATTTTTATTGAAGCGTTCTATATATTGATTTAAATGCATCAGTTGATCGTTGCTGATTGTTTCCGATTGTTGAATGGTATGAATGCTATTAAAAAGTGTTTTTACATCGGCTATTGCCACATTACTTTTTCTACTGAGTATTTGCAAAAAACTTTCGTTTACATGTAGCGCATTAAGGAAATACTGATTGCGCAATTGTTCATAAAAATATTGAATCATTTTATCTGCAATATTTTTATTGTTGTGTTCTTGCAAATACAATCTGCCAATTGTTTCAGTAAAAGCAACGGTAGTATTTTTATTGGGTTCTATGATGGGCACTACACGTTGTCGTCTTTTACTTTCAAACAAAATAAATAACCCTACAAGAAATAACAATAGCCAAATTGCTTTCGACATGGCCTTGTCGTTCATCAACATGCCTAGTCCGGTTTTACGATCTTTTTTAGGCGCCGGATAATTTCGTTTATTGTAATAGTCATCCCAATATACATGCTCTGGAATATCATCGAAATAAGAAAAAATATTTTCGAGGTAACGATAATTGTCTTTCTGCAATAAGAAATAATTACTCATTAAACGCGGTTCGCAGTGTAAAAAAAATCGTCCACTGCCATGAAAAACTACAATGAAATTTGGTGTGCCCTGATTGTTGTAGCCCAAAACTTTATATTGCGTATTAGAATTGATGAAAAATTGATTGGCAATGGGTTTATAAAAATATTTGAAACTTGTTGGCTTAACAAAAAGTCCCGAATCTAAATAAGTACTGCTTTCTACATAATCTGAAAACATTTCGATATAATTATTAGATGTTGCTTCTAATTGTACTCCCAATGAATCTAGTAATGTGGTGTCAATATTTTGACTGCAAAGAAAAGCGGTATTGCCATTGTTTACATAATTCAACATGCCGCTAATATCTTCTTCAGATAAGTAAATGTTTTTAGCAATATTGAGGTACACTGCACCAGTATCCGAAATGGAATTCCATAACTTTTGAAAAGGTAAATTTTTAATTCTTACGGTATTGTAAGTGAAAAATTGTTCGCTATGATGATGGGCTACATAAGTACCAAAAGGATTGAGGTCTTTTACATTATAGGTTTCATCTAAAGGTGGAATAGACTTTTGTGATTTATTTTGTTTACAAGCCTGCGTGGCCAATAAACAAAATATTAAAACAATATAGTACTGCTTGCCTTTCAAGATTAATTATTCAAATTTAAGGGTGCAAATTCGGGTTTCAATTTTTGGTATAAATCGGCATCAATATCAAATGCACCATACCAAACATATTCGTATAATAAAGTCATTCTATTAAACTGTGTTCGATACGTTTTTCCCGAAAGTTCTCTTGCATATTGCGCATTGGTTTTATCGGGTGTATATTTTATAGCACCGGCTTCATTCAATTGAGCTAATATTTGTAAAAAATGATATCGAATGGCTAAACGATAATCGCCAACCGAAATGGCTTCTCGTATAAGTTTTTCAAAAGCAGTTTCTTCAGGCAAACTTTCATCTACTTGATGAATTTCTAAAACTTTTTTTCGCTTGATAGATCGTTGTAAAAAGCCTTGTGTGAAAAATAATTTATAAATAAGAAAGGCTACAAATAATCCGGCAATAATCCAAAATACCCATTGTGTTATTGTAGAAGAAAAGAATCGTTCTAATGCAGATACTTTTTTTATGCTGGAGTTTAACTTCAATTCTTGTTTTTGATTAAGTTTAAGGAGTAAACTATCGAGGTATTTTGCATAGGCCAATTCTTTTTTACGTTTCAGTGTTTCAACTGAATCTTTCGAAATGGTTAAGCTATTTAAAATTAAGGATGAATCTATCGGTTTAATATAATAATTGTCTTCTTCTTCCGGAGTTGCAATAACTTGATCAATTGTTGTTGTTTCAATAACCTCATTATCGGGATATAGTAACGAACTATCTTCATATACCCTATTGCCCGTTTGAGCAAAGGCATCGTTTGTAAGCATTAAGCTAAAACATAGTATCGTAAAAAATAGCTTATACATGCATGTTATCCGGTGTAGAAAGATAGCCATCCTTTTTTAGCGAATAGCCTTTTCGGTGTAAATAAATAGGGTACAACACAAAATACCATACCATAAAACTTAGCGATAGACTTAAGATAAGCACACTAAGCCAAACTGGTATGCCAACATTTTTTTGATTATCGAAAGTACTGCTCATTAAATACGTAACATAACTTTCGAAAAAAGAAGCCAAAATGAAAATCGGAATTAAGATGACCATTATTTTCATTGCATCTTTAATAGACGATTTAAAAGAATGAGCCCGGGAATATGTGCCCGGAAATAGAATGCCTTTAGCAATTACAAAACCGGCAGTAGATGCAATTACTAATGCCAAAATTTCTAATGTGCCATGAATCCAAATGACCAATATTGATTTTATGCCCAATCCTTTTGAGAAATACATATATTGAAAGCAACCCAGCATCACCCCATTATTCCACATAGAATATAAAGTGCCTAAGCCGGTTAATAAACCTCCCATTACCATAATTAAAGCAACGAATGTATTGTTCATGGCAATTTGAACAAACATGGTAAAAGGATTATTGCTTCTATAAACGCCAAACGGATCGCCTTTGCTGATGTTCTCTTCCGTCATATCTACATAACCGTCGCCGAGTACATCTCTAATAAATTGTTCATCCTTCATCGACCCTAAAACTCCAATGGCTACAAATAAACAAAAAGTTAAAAAAGTAAATAATAAAACGCGATGGTGCTTTTTAAACAGTAAAGGCAACTCGTATTTCCAAAAAATAAATATGCGGGTATATTTTTCTTTTTTATTTCGATAAATATTTTGATAGATACCGGCAGCTATGCCATTGATCCAACGGGTTACTTTGCTATTGGGATAAAATGTTTTGGAGTACGATAAATCATCCACCAAAGTGATAAATCGTTCAGCAGTTTCATCGGGATCTTTCGTGGGAATTTGCTGGTACCGATTCCATTTATCTACGTTCTTTTTAATAAACATTCCTTCACGCATGTGTTAAAAATAACAAATTCCTTTCGAAATAAATCAATGCATTTGAAAGCAATTGTTAATAAAAAAATTACTTTTAAGTTACAATCAATATAACGCCAATGTCGTCTATCCATATTGCAACCCCTTTCAACATTGAAATAGAATTTGAACTGGCCGAACTACATAAAAGATTATTGGCATATTTGATAGATTTTGTGCTGCTTATCTTATACATGATAAGTATGCTTTACTTACTTTTTGGTGGATTAAGAATTGGAGAAAGCGGTGGTGGTTTTGTTTTGATTGTTTTGGTAATTCCAATGTTGATGTACACCATGATGAGCGAGTTGTTAATGAATGGCCAAACCGTAGGGAAAAAAATATTACGCATTAAAGTGGTGAGTTTAGAGGGAGGAGAACCTACCTTGGGCCAATATTTATTAAGATGGTTTATGCGTTTTTATGAATGGGCATTTATCATTTTTTTACTATTCTGGGGCAATGGTTTTTGGGGGCTTGTTTGGTTGTTTGTTGGCGGATTGGTAACTATTGTTATCATAGCAATATCGCCCAAAAGTCAACGTTTAGGTGATATTATTGCAGAAACAGTAGTTGTAAACAGTAAGTCTAATATTACTGTAGATGATACCATATTTATACCGGTATCTCAAACAGATTATAAAGTTAGTTTTCCGCAAGTAATGCGCTTGAGTGATAGAGATATCAATACCATTAAAGGCGTAATTACACAAGCCAACAAATCGAATAATTTTGATATGTGCAATCGCGTAGCTTTAAAAGTACAAACCGTTTTAGCAATTGACTCGGATATGTATGCCCTCGATTTCTTAGAAAGAATTATGGAAGATTATAACTATTTATCTACTCGCGAATCTGCTGCTTTTTAGCGACTGTAATTGGATACAAATAAAAATATCATGCTCACTAATACAGATAGTATGATAGATATGATGGCCAACACAGAAGACATTATAAAGTAAATCTTCAATTTTTGAAAAGCCTTTTGTAAAGCAATGGGATCTTTTTCTTGAATGGCAATTTTGCTGTTTTTAGAAAATTGAAACAATTGTTTAGACAAATAGAAAAGAGCAAATGCACCAATTAAATATCCTATTCCAAAACTGATAGAATCGCCTACACTGCTCGATGCAAAACTATATTGGAAGCCTACTCTAAACAAGGTATATACCGAGGCTAAAGTTACCAACAGAAACAATCCACTTACCACATAACCAATGATAGCAATGAATTTAGCCCAAATTGCAGCGGTTTTAAGTTGTTGTGCAGCGGCTAAATCTACTGTCAATTCTTGATCGAGTATACTGTTTTCTTGTTCCATTGTTAATGGTTAAAAGTTAGAAAATGGGATACAAGGAAATGGATTTTGAATCGTTAATTAACGTGGAAAACCTATGCTGCTGATAAGCGTTCCAATAAAAATTAAATAAATGATGATGATTACAAACATTAAAGAAGATAAAATTATTCCAATGATAGAGCATGTGCGGCCTGCATTGGATGAACTGTAACTGGAAGCAGAATATAAATCGGGAGATGCTTGATATAATTTACGATCCTTATTCGCTAATACCAATCCTATTATACCACATATTAATCCAACAATACCATAACAAAAAGACCCAACTATGGATAAAATACCTAATACCAAAGCTGCTGTGGCATTGGGTAATGCTTGTCCAACATTTACATTTCTATTATTCGATAATAAATCTTGCTGTTCCATGATTTGTATTCAGTTTAAAGGGTTAAGGTGTAAATATAATTACAAACTATTAGGATGGCAATAAAAATATAGCCATTGACAATGATTTTTGGACCCTGCTTAAATTTGAAGATAATATGTAAGCAGGTAAACAGCAATAGCAGTAAAATTGGAATTAAAGCCGGGTGTAAATGTAAACTTTCTAAAAATTTACCTTGGAATAATGCTGCCAAACTTCTTTGAAACCCGCATCCCGGGCAAGGGATATGTGCATATTTCTTTACCGGGCAAGCAAGCTGATTATTTTGTAACCAGCTTGCCATTTGGGTAAATATGTTAAGTATACTATGCAAATGATCAATTAATAGGCCCTTGCAAAAAGTACACGGTGTTTACTTGGAGCACCACTGTAAATGCACTTACCTTCCTCCTCTACTACTTCTAAAGGAATACAACGGATAGTTGCTTTTGTAAGCTCTTTAATTTTATCTTCTGTTTCAGGAGTGCCATCCCAATGTGCCGAAATAAAGCCGGTTTTGGTATCTAATAACTGCACAAATTCCTCCCAAGTATTGGCTTCGGTAATATGTGTATCTCTATACCCGCGGGCTTTATTGTAGATAGAGATTTGAATTTCGTTCAATAATTCAATCACATGTGTACTTAAGCCATCAATGCTAACGGTAGATTTTTCTTTGGTATCTCTCCGGGCAATTTCAACAACATTTTTCTCTAAATCTCTTGCGCCAATAGCGATACGAACCGGAACGCCTTTCATTTCGTATTCAGCAAATTTCCAACCCGGCCTGCTGTTGTCATTATCGTCGTATTTTACTTTTATACCTGCAGCTTTAAGTTCCTTTACCAACTGCTGTACTTTTTCATCAATCAGGGCTTTTTGTTCTTCACCTTTGTAAATAGGGACAATAACCACTTGAATGGGTGCTAATTTTGGAGGCAATACTAAACCATCGTCATCACTATGCGCCATTACCAAAGCTCCAATTAAACGGGTACTAACGCCCCAACTGGTTGCCCATACATACTCTAATTTATTGTCTTTATCGGCAAATTTTACATCAAATGCTTTGGCAAAATTTTGTCCTAAGAAATGCGATGTGCCAGCTTGTAATGCTTTACCATCTTGCATTAAAGCTTCAATACAATACGTGTCTTCGGCCCCGGCAAAACGTTCATTGGCCGATTTTACACCCTTGATTACCGGCATTGCCATAAAATCTTCTGCAAAATCTGCATATACATTGAGCATTTGAACGGTTTCATCTACAGCTTCTTGCTTGGTAGCATGAGCAGTATGGCCTTCTTGCCATAAAAATTCGGCAGTACGTAAAAACAGTCGGGTACGCATTTCCCATCTTACCACATTAGCCCATTGATTGATGAGGATGGGTAAATCGCGGTAAGATTGAATCCAACCTTTGTAGGTATTCCAAATGATGGCTTCACTGGTTGGGCGAACCACCAATTCTTCTTCCAATTTAGCTTCAGGATCTACAATAAGTTTACCCTTATTATTAGGATCGGCTTTTAAACGATAATGCGTAACAATAGCACATTCTTTAGCAAAACCTTCTGCATTCTTTTCTTCTGCTTCAAACAAGCTTTTAGGCACAAATAAAGGAAAGTAAGCATTTTGATGCCCGGTTTCTTTAAACATTTTATCGAGTTGATCTCTCATGTTTTCCCACAAAGCATAGCCATAGGGTTTAATAACCATACAACCACGTACTGCACTGTAATCGGCTAATCCGCCTTTTATTACTAAATCGTTGTACCACTGAGAATAATCTTGTTCCCTGCTTGTAATTTCTTTACTCATTGAATGAATTGCTTTTAAATCTGATATCGCCCCTTCTTTTTAAATGTTCCAGATAGCTTTGCAAGCAAATTTTAAAGCATGATTATTGAATTGGAGCGATTTCATAACCCAATAATTTACTTTAACACATAATTGACAGTTTCTACACCTAAATGGCAAAGATTTTGAACCATTTAAGCATGCCCTTGCGGCACAAAAGTAGTAACTTCATTTTTAATTTATTAAAACCTGTAGCCATGAGCACAAAACTTTACTTAATCGCATTACTGGCAGTAAGTATAAGCAGTTGCAGTACTGCTTATAAATCCGGACAAACACCCGATGATGTATATTATTCTCCGGTTCGTTTGGATGGTGAAGTAAGAAACGATGATAAAGAAGATCGTAGAGAAGATCAAGTGAATTCCGATTACTTAGAAGAAAGGCAAATTCGTATGCAAATACGCAACCATCGTTGGAGAAGCTTCGATTATGATTATACCTATAATCCATATAACTATGGAACGTATCATGGCTATTATTATAATCCTTTTTATTGTCCAATTCCGGTATACAATCCAGGGTTTAATACGCCTTCTAACCCTAAAGTGAGTACACCAAGAACCATCAATTTAAATACCTATACCCCAACCCCAACGTATACCAATACCAATGTAAACAGTGGGCCAAAATATGGTAATGTGCGCAATGCACCGGTAAGAGGGTATAATAACAGCAACAACTCCGGAAGATTGAGCAATACCTTGAATAATATTTTAAATGGAGGTAGAACGAGTAGCAATACAAATAGCAATACTTCAAGTGAAGCAACACCAACACGTTCTTATTCTGAAACAAGAAGCAGCAGCTCTTCTTCCTCATCTGGTTCTAGTTCATCGGGTTCAAGTTCGGGTACTTCTCGTCCGGCAAGAAGTGGTAGAGATTAATAACGCAAAACTGAATTCCCTAACTCAAAACAGCATTAAAGCAATGCGTGTAAAGTCTTTTATTGGATAATTTACACGCATTGCTAACACCCTTAAACATTTTTTATGAAACGATATTTACCCTTAGCTTTCACCTTGCTTTCGCTATCGGCGGTAGCACAAGTTCCGGAAGATGCGTTACGCTATTCTTATTTCACTCAAAATGGTACGGCACGAAATTTAGCCATTGGCGGTGCAATGGGTTCTTTAGGTGGCGATATTAGTTCTACTTTTATCAACCCTGCCGGTTTAGGCAATTATAAAACCGGTGAATTTGTTTTTACTCCGGGTTTCTTTTTAAATAATAACCGATTTAATTATAGAGATACTAAAAATCAAAATAGGCAAAATGCATTTGGTTTAGGTCCTATTGGTTTGGTATTTGGGTCGGTAGATAGATATAATATTAAACACAGTAGAGCATTCAGTTTAGCTTTCACTCAAACTGCAAATTTTAAAAATACTTTAAAATATTCGGGCTATAATAACAATAGTTCATTTGCTGAACAATTTTCGGAAGAAATATCCAACAGTGGCGAAAGTATTGATGGTATATTGGGTAATTCGCAATATGCTTATGGATCGGCACCGGCATTATATACCTATTTAGTAGATACGTTTAGAGTGGGTAATGATTTAAACTTAAAAGCCATGCCCGAATTCGTATTAGCCGAAGGAAAAGCATTGTTGCAAGAGAAAACCGTACGTACCAAAGGAGGAATCTATGAATTGGCAATTGGATATGCTTCCAATAAAAACGACAAATTGATGTTTGGTGGTTCTTTAGGTATTCCATTTATTCATTACAACAACAACACCGAATTTAAAGAATCGGATACCTCATCCAATGTAAATAACAATTTCAAATATCTTAAATATGTAGATGATTTTAGTACCACAGGTGTTGGATTAAATGCAAAATTTGGATTGATTTACCGTCCTAAAGAATATATCCGTTTAGGTGTTGCTGTGCATACGCCTACTTATTATTTTACCGTAAAAGATGAAAGAAAAACTACATTAAATACAGATACTGAAGGATACAACGGTGTATCTAGCATTACTTCCGATTATTTCACCAATGGCCAATCGGGCTTAAGTAAATACACCATGCTAACGCCATGGAAAGTTTTAATCAGCGGTAGTTATGTATTTAGAGAAGTTGAAAATGTTCGTCGCCAAAAAGCATTTATTACTGCCGATATAGAATATATCCATCACCGTGGTTCATCGTTTTACAGTGCCAATGAAGCTCCAACTATTGATGAAAAAAATTATTACAAAGCATTGAACCAGGTTGTAAAAGGACAATACAAAGGAACTTTTAATTTTAAAGTGGGTGGCGAATTAAAATTTAATGTTTGGATGACCAGATTAGGCTTTGCTTACTACACCAACCCTTATAAAGATGCTGCTTTAAAAGCCAATAGAATGTTATTGAGCGGTGGTTTGGGTTATAGACATCAAGGTTTCTTTATTGATTTAACTTATGTACATGCTTTCCAGAAAGATGTTAATTTCCCTTATCGTTTACAAGATAAGAGCAACACTTTTGCTGTTCAAAAATCTCAAGTGGGCAATATTGTTGCAACACTTGGTATTAAATTTTAATTCGGCTTATTTTAATAATTCATTCATCACAGGAAGCGCTAAAACCGCTTCCTGTTTTGGTATACACCAAGAAATAGTTTTGTCTTTCTTAAACCAAGTCATTTGTCGTTTAGCGTAATGACGGGTATTTTGTTTTATGAGATTTATGGCTTCATCTTCATTACAATTGCCATTTATAAAATCGAATAGCTCGTTATACCCAACCGTTTGTAAAGCATTGAATTGTTGAAAATCGACAAGGCTTTTAACTTCTTCCAACAAGCCAGCTTTCATCATCATATCTACTCGGCTATTGATACGCTCGTATAATATTTCACGCGGTAATTCTAACCCAATTTTTATAATATTAAACGGCCTGTTTACTTTTTGATTTTGTTGAAAATAACGAATCGATTTGCCCGTTGCTCTAACAATTTCTAAAGCACGCATTAATCGTTGTGGATTTTGAATTTCGCCATCGGCATAAAATTCCGGGTCTTCTTTTTGTACTTGATTTTGTAACCAAGCTAATCCATTGATGGTATATGCTTCAATGATTTTTCCTCTAATGGAAGCCTCTATCGCAGGAATAGGATCAATGCCTTCACAAAGTGTTTTAATATACAACCCTGTACCTCCAACCACAATTGCTACATCCTTTTGCAGAAATATATCTGATAGTTTTTGAAGTGCATATTGTTCAAAAATGGCAGCATTAACAGTGGTTTCGATAGAATGGCTGTTAATGAAATAATGCGGAACAGCATTTAATTCATCTATTGAAGGCCGAGCAACACCAATATTTAATTCTTGATAACATTGACGGCTATCTGCAGAAATTATTTGTGTAGAAAAATATTTGGCCAACTCAATAGCAACAGCCGTTTTTCCAACAGCAGTTGCTCCTGCTATAATGATACAGGTTTTATTATACAGTAATGGGTTGTTGGATAAATGTTCCATCAAATAACCTGTACCCTCTTAAAAAAAGTCTATGAATAATTAGAAATCTTCTTGACCTGCTTCTTCTTCGCCATGTTCTTCCTCACTTGAAGTAGCATTGCCATCTTCGTCTTCTTCACTAAAACCATCTAAGATTGAAGTGGGATTAAGATCGTATTTTTCTTCTACTTCTGCCAAACGACTATCAACCAAACCTTTGGTGCCATATTGAGAAGGCGCAATACCTTCGGTTCTAACACATGCAGGATAAGTAAGTTTTTTGTTCTCTTCTTTATCTACGTTTATCAACTCCACCATAAAAGTCCAAAGCTTGTTGAAATCATACAAGTACACAAACTTTTGATTAGGATCTTTTACTTCACTGGCTATTAAAACTTCCGACATAACTAAAGGATCAACTTTGTAGGTTCTATCCTCATATTTTTCTAAACTAATTTCTCTACCTCTCAACCAATTATCATTGCTTCTAAAGAAAGTAGCTTTATGTTTATTATCGAACTCGTAGCTTTTTAATATAGTTTGATGAAGTTCTTCAAATGTTTGCGTGTGTTTTATCGCTACATCGCGGTAAATACTTTCATCTTCTTCCCAATAAATTCTAAATTTTAAAACTGCCATACCACGAAATTAATGATTAGTATTTAAATAAATTCATATAGAACGGTTGATTATGGGCGTTCTATTCCCATTGCTTTTGCTTGCTCAATCATATAAGCAAAAGCGGTATCATAATCATTGGTGATTACACCATCCAAAATGGCTTCTCTAATTAAATTTTTTAAGTCGCCCACTGCCCTACTTGGCGGTAAACCAAACACTTCCATAATTATTTCTCCGGTTATAGGCGGTTGCCAATTGCGTAACCGATCAATTTCTTCTACTTCCGCACAACGTTCTCGAACCAATTCAAAATTTTGCAAATAGCGTTTTACTTTTTGACTGTTTTTGGAGGTGATATCGGCTTTGCATAAAGTCATTAAAGCTTCTATATCTTCCCCTGCATCAAATAGTAAGCGTCTGATGGCCGAATCGGTTATATTTTCTTTGGTTAAACTGATGGGTCGAAGGTGTAATTCTACCATCTTCCTTACAAAACGCATTTTTTCATTTTGAGGAAGTTTCAGTTGAGCAAATATTTTGGGTACCATTCGGCCTCCCACCACTTCATGCCCATGAAACGTCCAGCCATGTTCGGGTTCAAATTTTTTGGTAGCAGGTTTGGCAATATCGTGCAATACTGCTGCCCAACGTAGCCACAAATCATCGGTATGTTCGCTAATATTATCCACTACTTGAATGGTATGATAGAAATTGTCTTTATGCCCTTTGCCATCAATATATTCGGCACCGGCAAGCAACACCATTTGTGGGAAGATGATTTTTAGCAATCCGGTTTTAAATAATAAATCGAAACCGATTGAAGGTTTTTTACAAAACAATATTTTATTCAATTCGTCGGCAATACGTTCTTTACTTACAATTTTAATTCGGGATGCATTGGCAGCGATAGAATCCAGTGTTTCACTTTCAATGGTATATTGTAATTGTGCTGCAAATCGAATGGCACGCATCATTCTCAAAGGGTCGTCACTAAAGGTTTGATCGGGTGCTAAAGGTGTTCGTATAATTTGATGTTCAATATCTTTAATGCCATCAAAAGGATCTACCAATACCCCAAAATCGGCTTCATTTAAACTAATTGCAAATGCATTTATGGTAAAATCTCGCCTGTTTTGATCATCTTCAAGCGAACCCGGGGCTACCGCAGGCTTTCTACTATCGTAGCTGTAACTTTCTTTTCGGGCTCCCACAAATTCAATTTCGGTATCACCCATCTTGATTTGTGCTGTTCCAAAATTTTTAAAAAAATTCACTTGTGGAATAGGACTAAATGCTGCTGCAACTTTTTCGGCTAATAATATACCATCGCCCAAACAAACAATATCAATATCTTTTGTATTTCTGCCAATCAGTTTATCTCTTACAAAACCTCCAATTAAATAACAGGGCATTTGCAATTCAGCAGCTGCACGAGCAATTTTATTGAATATAAAGGTTTCCTTTTCTGTACATGGAATGTCCATAGTGCAAAGGTAAGACCTACTATTGAAGTAAATAAACTTAAAAAATAAGTAATGTACTGATAGTGATTCAATTAGTTGATTTGTATAAATGTAAAAGGTTGCAGATTTTTTCGTTAAAATATACCTATCAATTAGAATTAAACGTTTTACCTTAAGTACTTTGATTTTCAATTAAATGGCATTAATCTTGTCGTATAGTAATGCACCAATGAAAATGAATGAAATGTGTTGTTTTTTGTCAATTTGACTTTACCCTTTTAAAATATAAATAATACGATGTTTATGCAAGGAAATGAAGATGAAATGGAGTTTATGCCGATCATTCCACTCAATGAAGACTCGAGTGAAGATGCCGACAGTACTGCCATTCCCGACGAATTACCCCTATTGCCCTTAAGAAATACCGTACTTTTTCCGGGGGTAGTATTACCCATTACGGTAGGAAGAGATAAAAGCATTAAAGCGGTAAATGATGCGTATAAGGCTGACAAATTGATTGGTGTACTGGCACAAAAAGACAGTAATGTTGAAGAGCCCGAAATAAAAGATTTAGAATCTGTGGGTACGGTTGCTCGTATTGCCAAATTGATTAAAATGCCCGATGGTGGTACAACCATCATCATACAAGGCCGAAAAAGATTTAAAGTAAAGGAAATCACCAGCGATGATCCTTATTTTAAAGCCACTATAGATGTAATTCCGGATGATGTATTGAAAGACGATAAGGATTTTAATGCAATGGTGGGTAGCATTAAAGATTTAGCTACTCAAATTGTTAACATCTCACCTAATTTACCCAGTGAAGCGGCTATTATTTTAAAGAATATAGAAAACCCTTCTTTCCTTATTCATTTTGTAAGTAGCAATTTAAATACTGATATTAAAGACAAACAACGCTTGTTAGTGATTGATAATATCAAGGAAAGAGCTGAGCTTTTGATGAATTTGATGCACACCGAACTACAGTATACCGAACTTAAAAATAAGGTTACCAGTAAAACGCGTGCCGAATTAGACAAACAACAACGTGAGTACTTTCTGCAACAACAATTAAAGGCCATTAAAGAAGAACTGGGTGGCGATAATATTGCAGAAATTAAGGAAATGCAGAAAAAGGCCGAAAGCAAAAAATGGCCAAAAGCTGCCGCCGATATGTTTCATAAAGGCATTGAAAAGTTAGAAAGAATGCATCCGAGCACGCCCGACTATTCGGTGGTGTACAACCATTTAGATTTAATGCTCGATTTACCTTGGGAAGATTATACCGCCGACTCCTATGATTTAAAAAAGGCAAAAAAGATTTTAGATGCCGATCATTACGGTATGCACAAAATCAAAGAAAGGATTTTAGAATACCTCGCCGTGTTGAAATTAAAAGGCGATATGAAAAGTCCAATTTTATGTTTTGTTGGTCCTCCCGGTATTGGTAAAACCAGTTTAGGAAAAAGCATTGCACATGCAGTTGCACGCAAATATGTGCGGGTAAGTTTAGGCGGTTTACATGATGAAAGTGAAATCCGTGGCCATCGTAAAACATATATTGGTGCTATGCCCGGACGCATCATTCAATACATCCGAAAAGTGAAGAGCAGTAATCCGGTGATGATTTTAGATGAAATTGATAAAGTGGGCAGCGATCATCGTGGCGATCCTTCTTCTGCATTGCTTGAAGTTTTAGATCCTGAACAAAACAATACCTTTTACGATAATTATCTTGAACTTGAATACGATTTAAGTAAAGTGTTGTTCATTGCTACGGCCAACGATATCAATCATATACAACCTGCCTTACGCGATCGTTTAGAAATTATTGATTTAAGTGGTTATGCAGTAGAAGAAAAAATTGAAATTGCTAAAGAGCACTTATTGCCTAAACAGCAAGAAGCACATGGATTAAAGCAAGTGCCTGTTAAAGCCAGCGATAAAGTGATTGAAAAAGTAATTGAGGATTATACCAGAGAAAGTGGTGTACGTGATTTAGACCGACAATTGGCTGCCATCATGCGCAATTTAGCCCGTCAATATGCCGAAAAAGGTAAATTGAAAAGTAGCTTAACAGCAGTTGATGTAGAGAAGATATTAGGTAAACCCCGTTACAGTAACGATTTGTATAAAACAGCTAGTATGGCGGGTGTTGCTGTAGGTTTAGCTTGGACATATGTTGGAGGAGATATTCTCTTCATTGAAACCAGTATCAGTGAAGGAAAAGGTGAACTAAAGATGACTGGTAACCTAGGTAATGTAATGAAGGAAAGTGCCACAACTGCTTACACTTGGCTTCAAGTAAATGCACGCAAATTGAATATTGAACCCGAAATGTTCAATACTAAAAATGTGCATATTCATATTCCAGAAGGTGCGGTGCCTAAAGATGGACCAAGCGCAGGTATTACATTAATGACGGCATTGGCTAGCGCATTTACCGGACGAAAAGTGAAATCGTATTTAGCCATGACAGGTGAAATAACCTTACGTGGTCAAGTCCTTCCTGTTGGAGGAATTAAAGAGAAAGTATTGGCAGCAAAACGTGCCGGATTAAAAGAAATAGTAATGTGCTGGCAAAATGAAAAAGATGTGGAAGACATCAATCCACATTTTATCAAAGGCATTAAATTTTATTATGTAAAAACAATGAATCAAGTTTTAGATATTGCATTGTCTTAATCAATTGTCATCTTTATGTATTCTTGTTGATAAAGTATAAGCGCAATTTTAATGCGGATTCAACAAACTAAAAATTTATAATACCCAATACAACTAATTGAACAAACCAATGTTGTATAAAATATATCAGCAGCATGCTGTTGGTTGTTTTAAGGGTTAAAGTTTTCCCCTCGGTTCTCCGGGGGGATTTTTTATAGGTATACTATGGAGTGCCAAAGAATTATACCTATTTTCAATTATGGAATCGAATGCTTTACGTGCTTTTTGGTATAAAACACAATTTCCAAATGCTGATTTTCCCTTTCCTGTTGAATTGGATTATTGGGATGCAGCAGTTAAATCATTGTATAAACAAGGAAGAGGTTTAGAAGAAACCATACAATACCTCTATTTTTCTAAGCCGAGTTATGAAACATTTTTAGCATGGATAGATGCGAATGCACCTCATTTTTCATCTATACCAACAACCGGTACTCAACAACAATTAACCCAAAATGAAATTGATTTTTTTAAACAAAATGGATATCTGGTATTAAAAAAAGTGGTTGATGAAGCTACTTGTGCAGCAGCTTGTTCCGGTATTTACCAGTTCATTAATGCACAACCTAACGACCCGCAATCTTGGTATCTTAATGTTGATGGTAAAAATGGACTAATGTTAAAGTTTTACGATCATCCGGCATTGGATGCTATTCGTAAAAATGCGGCCATACAACATGCTTATGAGACATTATATGGCAGTAAACAAATTTATCCATCGTATGATAAAGCCGGGTTTAATCCACCAGAAATGGCAAACTTTCATTTTTTAGGCAGCAATTTACATTGGGATGTAAGTTTAGCATTACCCATTCCCTTTCAGTTACAAGGACTAGTATATTTAACTGATGTAAGTGCAACCGGAGGTGCTTTTTCCTGTGTGCCTGGTTTTCATTTACTGCTTGAACAATGGTTAAAAGAAGTTCCGGAAGGTATTCATCCTCGAGAATATGCTTTAAGTACTTTACATCCTATACCAATACCCGGTAATGCAGGTGATATGGTCATTTGGCATCAAGCATTACCCCATGCGGCAACACCAAATTTTGATGCTACTCCACGTTTAGTGCAATACCTTACTTACTTGCCCGAAAATAGTATTGTTGCCGATAGATGGATTTAAAGCATCTATCGCATTAGTATCAATTTTCTGGTTATCAAAGCACCATCTGCTCCAATAATTTGTACCCAGTAGCTTCCATTTTGCCATTGTCCAACAGCTATTTGATCAATCTCTGTTGTTGAGTTTTTAGTGAATATTTGAATGCCTTTGCTATCGTAAATACGTATTTGCTTATGGCGTAAATCAGTTGTTTTAATGGTGAAGAGATTTGTATTTACCGGGTTGGGATAAATAGATACTATATCTTTTACAAGCCCAAAATCTACCGATTGTATTGCGCTATAATGAATAGCCCCTGCCCGATCTTTAATTTTCAATTGATAATAATGCATACCGCTTTTAGGAAGCGCATCAATATGTTGATATTGGGTTTGTGAGGCTACTGATGATATTGTTTCTAACAGATTAAATTGTCGACCATCGGTAGCGTGTAAAAGCTCGTATTGGGCATCATTATTTCCCGGAGGAACTTCCCATTTCAATAGAGCATTTTTACCCTGTCGTTGTGCATTAAAGTTCAATAATCCGGTGGCTATTACAAAACTGCAATTTTTAACAATGAGGTTGTATACATTCGATGTATCGGAACATCCACCAAATGTTACAACCATGGAAAGTTGATGTGGCCCCGGTGGCAATAAATTTAGAGGCAAAGGTGAACCCGTAAATATTGGAGAACCATAATTGCCAAAATCGAACCATTGAATGGTATAGATGGCATATGTTGCTGCTCCACCCAAAGCTAAAGGAGGCATAACTGTTGTTGTATCGCATAAGGAATCGCAACCTACAGGAAATAAAATTGCAGATGGACGTCTACCAATGGTTACAATATTGGAAAATCCTACACAGCCACTAGCCGGATTAATCACATTACAAGAATAGGTGCCCGGTTGTCCGGTACTCATTACGGGACCGTTGATGCCATTACTCCATTGGTAAACATAGTTTGGATTAGGCGGCGTTGCATTGGCTGTAAAACTATAAACCGTTCCTGCACATAGTACTCCGGGTGTAGCCGGTACAACGGTAACTTGTGGTGTTAAACTTACAATCACACAAAGCGTATCGGAAGCCACACATCCACTGGTATCCGTTACAGTTACTACATAACTATAGTTACCGGTTAAAGTAGGGAAATCATTTAAAAAGCTATTGGTAGATAAACTGGTATTATTACCTTCTATCACCCAATTGTATGTATAGTTGGGTAAAGCCGGATTGTTATATAAGAATACATTTGCCGGACCAGCACCAACCATGCAAACAATTCCAGCACCTTGTATAGAAGCAATGGGCAATTGCTTGAAATACACATTACAAGTTGGAGAAGTGATGGCACATCCCCCATTATTACTGGTTACAATTACCCAATACTGGCCAATATTATTGGCTACATAAGTAGGTAAAGTAGCCCCACTGATTAAAACCCCATTTCTATACCATTGATACGTTTGAAAGCCAAGTGTTGCGGTTAAGGTTACTGTGCTACCCGGACAAATAAACGTATCGGCAGTAATGGATATAGGTGGAGGTGGAATTACGGTTACATTCAAAAAGGCAATATCCGAACAACCTTGTGTATCTGTTACCGTAAGTTGAATAGTATATCCTGAAGGTGGTGGTGTTGGATAAGAGTGATTGGTATTGGCTATAAAGGAAGTACTAAAATCACCAAAATCCCAAGCATATTGAAATAACGGCGCATTAGGTGATGCTGAAAATGGTGCATTGGTTCCTGCACAAACTGTTGTTGGACCGTTTATACTTGCATTAACAACCCATACCGTTACTGTTTTGGAAATAGTAGATGTACAACCGTTTGCAGATATGGTTAATGTTATGGTGTAGGTTCCGGAAGCTGAGTAAGTGATGGCCGGGTTGGAAATGGTATTGTTTGGACTAAATACTCCAGGGCCTGTTGTACTCCAGTTATAAGTATATCCGGCATAAGCAGGTAAACTCGTTGATAAATCTATAA
>JBMOEQ010000011.1:0-28185 GCA_049314655.1 Ferruginibacter sp.
CCGTATAGCCATTAATACATCCTGCCGAAGGAGAAATATTGTTAACCGTTATGGTGAAATTAGGATTAGTAATAGTAGGATTATTATCACAATTACTAAATGGAGAAAATACATCATCATCGGCCAATTGTACATTGGGAGCTTGAATGATGGAAATAGGATTAGTAACAGTTGCTGTACATCCTTTTGAATCGGTTACCAATACACTGTTGTTCATGGTTACATTTCCGCAACCCAAACTGGTTAATCCAACAGTTGGATTGGCGGAACTAGATGTTCCGCCATCTCCAAAAGTCCAAGCATAAGTAAATGGTGCAGTTCCGGAGGTTACAGTAGAAACAAAATTGATGGGGGTTCCAGAACAGGTATTATTATTATCGAAAACAAAAGAAACAATAGGTTTAGGATTTACCGTTACTATAACAGCAGGATAAGTAATGGTAACGCCACTTGTAGTAACGTTTACACTATAGGACCCCGATGTTGTAACAAATAATGTTGCACCGGTTTGTCCACTAATTGGTGCGCCATTTAAAAACCATTGAAATGAAGATCCGGATGGTGCATTTGCAGTACCTAAAGTAATTTGGCCACCTTGACAAAAAGTTTTTGGACCATTGTACGTTATGGTATCCGAAGGTGCATCATTAAGTTTTGAATGTTGTGAAAGGAAAATTTCTTGTTGTAGTTCAACTTGTTTTTCAACAGCATCAGCAGTTAGAGATTGGGATAAAGCGGTATTGCCTTTCGTAGAAAGGATAAAAAAAATTGCAAGGGGTATTAAATGCTTTATCCAAGCATGGTTACGTAGAATTGGATTCATGTATCAATCCTGTGGTTTTTGGTTTCAGCTATCGAAAGCTTTATGCCAACGATAACCTTAGATATTGAGTTCTAAAACGAGACTGTTTTTGTTTTACCAATTCATTTAACGAAAATGATAAAGACAAAAATGCTGCAATCAAAAATCCCTTGGCTGATTTATAATTGCAAACAAAATGTTAAAAACAAAAACAGTGCCGAAATATTTTTGCTCCGTAATTATACGGAACAATTGAGCAAAACCACGCAGTATCAAACTTCTACAAAGTGTAGACTATTGTTTACTTGTTGCTAGAACAATCGGAATTTTAAAAGACTTTCGCTTACCATTCACTTTAAACAGCTCTACATATATAATATAAATTCCGGTTTTTAATTTTTGTCCTTTTTCGCCTATGCCATCCCAACGGAAACTTCCTTCTCGTCCACATAATGCAGCTTGTTGTAAAACTTTAACTACTCTTCCCATCTGATCATAAATGTTTATTGCAGCAACATATCCGGCCTCGGGTAAAACATATTGCAACAATCCAAAATCATCTACTCCATCATTATCGGGCGTTAATACAGGGGTTGACCATTTCATTGTACCTTCAAAATTATCGTTTATTCGATGCTGTGAATTTTGATAACCAGGTGTACCATGCTGAACTGTGGTAGAAGCCGAATGCCAATTTTCTGGTGCTTGAGTAGGGGCAAAATAATTTATACGTTCTAAAGCAACACCTTCTTCATTTTGAATGAAAGGGAAATGCCATGCTTGTGTATAGTTTAATTCATCAATGATTGTACCCTGCTCATTTAAGAGTAGCACATTGCCTTTATCGTCACTTAATGTAGGCAATGTAGTAGAAACAAATGTTGTACTATCAAAAATAGAATAGGTTTGCTTTATCCATTGAAACGATTCGGCAAGTAACACAAATGATTCGGGAAAAAGCAGCATAGGTTCATTGGTTAATGGTTCAATTGAACTAATATTACCTACTGTATTTCTATTGGCAATACTTAATGTGCTGAGGTTAATAATGTGATTGCTTTTATTATAAAGCTCTACATAATCAGTTCCATTAGCAGGCGGATTAAATAATATTTCATTTACAATAACATCGCCTCTTGAAGCAAAAGATGATAAGCCAACTTTAACGGATTGTGTTGCTGCAACTGAATTTCCCACACAATCGGCAACACCAGAACATTGTAGACGATAAATTTTATTCCGTTGAAGTGGCGTACTCAATTTCAATTGTACACGAGAAAAAATGGGCGGAATAACATTCACTTTAATAGGTTGTCCGATACCATTATCTACATTAAAATTTTGTAGCGCAATTGAACGAGCACTATCTAAAGGTTCATTAAAAACAAGATGAATGGTTAAACTATCTACGGCAAATGCTCGAAGTAATTGTGGTGCTTGCCGATCTGAAAGTATTCTTGTAGCTGCATTTATTTTTCCGGGTGTAGCACCAATTAATGAAGATGATGCAATCCAATTACTGATACCTGAACATGGGTTGTACACATCTATCATTTCGAGCGACCAGCCGCCATTGGCTTTCATATCATTTTGATACCAATCTGCTGTGTATTCTACAGCATGAATGATATTTCCTTGAGCACTTCGTATAAACAATACATCGCCATCATTATCTAAAGATGGAAATGAAGTAACCGCAACAACTCGTGCAAAGGTTGAAAGTGCTGTAGCCGAACTTGAAGCACAAACCAACACCATACTATCGGGCTGTAAAATAAAATTGGGCATAGGGCCAGATACTGTTCGTGCATCACCAACACGCCATCCCAATAAATTAATAGCTGTATTACTGGTATTGTGCAATTCAACCCATTCTAATTCGGGCAAACCTATGGCAGGTGTGGGATCGGCCATCAATTCACTAATAACAATATCGTTTCTTTGAGGTGTAGTTTGAGATGCTACACGGAACAACTTATTTCCGGAAACCGCATGAACGATTTCCGAAAATGAAGCTGTTGTAATGAAGAATAGCCCTATGCAAACCATAGGTAACTTTAAAAATGGGGTACGGATCATGCCATAAAATTAAATACACTAATGGTGTTACAAGTAAAAACACGGCTGTATTATCCTCCTCTTAAAATCGTTTTTTTCTGATTTTATTTTGGACAATTTAGTTTTATAAGTTATTTTCGTTTTGAATGAAACAAAACATGATAATTAAAACAACCACGAAACATTCCTCAAAAAGGGAAGGTTAAGTGCTATGTTATATACGATACAAAAGCTAACCTTCCGCAAAAACGGGAGGTTTT
The DNA here is from genome assembly GCA_049314655.1 of Ferruginibacter sp. Classification (GTDB taxonomy): domain Bacteria; phylum Bacteroidota; class Bacteroidia; order Chitinophagales; family Chitinophagaceae; genus Ferruginibacter. The sequence continues at coordinate 3,121 of JBMOEQ010000011.1, forward strand.
CTTTTATATAGTCTAAACCCCATTTAATAAACAGTAAAAAAACAAAAAGAAATGAAAGTAGCAGTAGTTGGTGCAACCGGTTTAGTAGGAACAAAAATGTTGCAAGTATTAGCAGAAAGAAATTTTCCGGTAACCGAATTGATTCCGGTTGCTTCTGAAAAATCTATAGGAAAAGAAATCATTTTTAAAGGACAAGCATATAAAGTGGTAGGCTTCGAAACAGCCATTGCTGCAAAACCAGATGTAGCATTGTTTTCTGCAGGTGGCGGTACATCGTTGGAGTTGGCGCCTAAATTTGCCGAAGCCGGAATTACCGTGATTGACAATTCTAGCGCATGGAGAATGGATCCCTCAAAAAAATTAGTGGTTCCCGAAGTAAATGCAAACGTACTCACCGCTGAAGATAAAATCATTGCCAATCCAAATTGCTCTACCATTCAAATGGTGGTAGCACTGAAGCCATTACACGATCGCTACAAAATTAAAAGAGTAGTGGTATCTACTTATCAAAGTGTTACGGGTACCGGCGTAAAAGCAGTAGATCAATTAATGAACGAACGTAAAGGTATTGTTGGACCAATGGCTTATAAATACCCCATCGATTTAAATGCATTGCCACATATTGATGTTTTCTTAGAGAATGGTTATACCAAAGAAGAAATGAAAATGACCCTTGAAACAAAGAAAATCATGGGCGACGATAACATTAAAGTAACAGCAACTACTGTACGTATTCCGGTGATGGGCGGCCATAGCGAAAGTGTAAATATTGAATTTGAAAACGATTTTGAATTGACCGAGGTTCGAAAACTATTGAGTGAAGCACCTGGTATAATTGTACAAGATGACGTAGCAAATTTCATTTATCCAATGCCTTTAACAGCGCATGAAAAAGATGAGACTTTTGTAGGCAGAATTCGTAGAGATGAAACCCAACCCAATACACTAAACTGCTGGATAGTAAGTGATAATTTACGTAAAGGTGCTGCTACCAATGCTATTCAAATTGCAGAATATTTATTATCGAAAGGATTTTTAGGGGGATAGATAAAAATTTTGAATGTTGAATGTTAGATGTTGAATGGCAATTAAAGTTTATATGGTTTATAGAAGTTTATAAAGATTCAACGGTTCAACTAAACTCAATGGGTTTATAAAGTATTGCGCATAAAAAAGCGGAGCCTGATATTTTCAGTTGCTCCGCTTTTTTATTGATGGAATTAAATATGCTTCAAAATCTGTTATTAGCTAATAGTCCAAATTTCATTACCCTTGAGTAATTTATCTAAATTGCCTTTTCCTTTTTTAGCGATGATTTCATCAATTTGGAGGTTCATGCCATCTTCATAACATTCTCTTTCTGTTTCAAAGAAAACACCAAACGGACGCGGCAAATGACCTTCCAAACGTGGGTCATCGAACATGCGAATTAAAATTTGTGCTTTATAGAAATCTTTTTCGTCGTGTATCCATAAATCTTCTAAGGCTGCATCTTTACCAATTTCAACAATAATTGGTTTAAAGCCATCTAGTTTGATGCCTTTATTTTGAGTAGCACCAAAAATCAATGGTTTACCTTGTTCTAAGAAAAGTACTTCTTCGGGTTTAGAACCTTTTTCGGTAAATATTTCAAAAGCCCCATCGTTGAAAATATTACAGTTTTGATAAATTTCTAAGAATGAAGCGCCTTTATGTGCCTGTGCACGAAGCAACATGGCTTGTAAATGTTTAGGATCTCTATCCATTGAACGTGCAATAAAACTGGCATCAGCACCCATAGCTAATGCAAGCGGATTAAATGGATGATCGATACTTCCAAACGGAGAAGATTTGGTAACCTTATGCGCTTCTGATGTAGGTGAATATTGCCCTTTTGTTAAACCATAAATTTGGTTATTGAACATCAAAATATTTACATCAAAATTTCTACGCAATAAATGAATGGTATGGTTGCCGCCAATACTTAAGCTATCGCCATCACCGGTAACAATCCAAACACTCAATTCCGGACGAGCAGCTTTTAAACCACTGGCAACAGCCGTAGCCCTTCCATGAATACTGTGCATGCCATACGTATTCATATAATAGGGAAAACGGCTACTACAGCCAATACCCGAAACTATTACAATATTTTCTTTGGGAATACCGAGCGTTGGCATTACTTTTTGAACCTGTGCCAAAATCGAATAGTCGCCACAGCCCGGGCACCATCTAACTTCTTGGTCGGTTACAAAATCTTTACTGGTAAGCGGTTGCGCCTCTGGGGCAAGAATCGTTTCACTCATACTTAAAAATTATTCGGATAAAGTTACAAATTGATTGCAATAATTCAACACTTCAAGAAGAATGATATTACTCATTGAAAAGACTGATTCATCCTCTTCACAAAAAACTAAACCCCTAAATCTTCCCAAAATTCGGCTGCACGGCGGGTATGCGGAATAACAATAGTACCTCCAACAATGTTGGCAACAGCAAAAATTTCGTACACTTCCTCTGTTGAAACACCCAAATCTTTAACTTTTCCTAAATGGTATTTGATACAATCATCGCACCTTAAAACCATGCTTGCCACCAAGCCTAGCATTTCTTTCGTTTTAACATCTAGGGCGCCTGCTGCATAGGTATTGGTATCTAAATTCCACAAACGTTTAATTACCAAATTATCTTTTGATAATATAAGGTCATTCATGCGCGTGCGGTACTCATTAAAAGCTTGTACAGATGGATTCATTTTTTTTTGTGCAAAGATATTTTTGAAAAATGAAATGGCATGCACAATTTTAAAGATACTATGGCTTAAATTTTGCTTAACAAAATGCATTCTTGTAGAACATTAAATTATACAAAAGAAATTACCTTATGATTATATATCATTTGTTACAAAACCCAAAAGGATAATATGCTTATATTTAGCAAATAAACAGAACTAATTAATATACACATGAAGCAAACACTACTCTTTCTTTCCGTACTTATTTCCACCATTTCTTATGCTCAACAATCGCCACCAACTGTAGTTGAAGGAAGATTAGTAGGCACTCGTACTCCATTCGATGATCTTAGCAATTCTTTTAAACAAAGAATTACCCGTGATGAAAACGGCATGGTAGGTGTAGCTAAAAAAACAGCTATAGTAAAACCCTATAGAGCAGCTATTCAAGACCAAGTAGATCCTGTGCTTCAAACAAATATCAATACATCAGCACAACGCCCTGCAACGGTTACAGCAGCATCTGCAACCATTGGTACCAATGTAAATGGCATGGGTTTTACTTCTGTAAATCCATCCGATCCGGTTATTGCAGCTGGTCCCAATCATGTAGTTCAAATGATTAACAGTGGCGCTGGTTCGCTCGTTAAAATTTTCAATAAAGATGGCAGTCAAGCCGCACCACAATTTAATTTCAACACCATTACCGGCATTACCGGCGCTGGCGACCCCATTGCCTTATACGATCAGTTAGCCGACAGATGGGTATTAACTGAGTTTGGATATACCGGCGGCGTAACATCTTATGTAAATACTTTAATTATTGCAATTTCTACAACCAATAACCCACTAGGTTCTTGGAAAGTATACAGTTTTGCAGACAATAGTTTCTTCGTTGATTTTCCAAAATTTGCTATTTGGAACGATGCCTATTATGCTACTTCTAATGATTTCAATACAACTGCTTCTGCATATCTTGGTTCATCGGTTTATGCATTTGATCGTACAAAAATGTTGGCCGGCGATCCTACGGCAACAGCCATTCGTATTCGATTAAACGATGCCGATGGTAGATATTTTGCTATGGCACCGGTTAGTTTAGAAGGCAATACGCCACCTCCTGCCGGCGCAAAAGGCAGCTTCATGTATTACACCGATAATGCTGCAACTGCTAATCCAACCGATGTAGATTCGTTGTATTTGTTTAACATGACACCCGATTTTACAACGCCTGCCAATACGGTTTTATCTACTCCACAACGTTTTGTTTTATCGGCATTAGATGAACAATTATGTACAGCAACACGTGGAAGATGTATTGATCAACAAACCAATACCACAACCGATTTAGAAGATTTAGCCGGCAGAATCAGTAATAAAATAGTGTATAGAAATTTTGGTACCTATCAAGGCATTATATTGAATTTAACGGTTGATGCCGATGGTTTAGGAAAAGCAGGTATTCGTTGGGCCGAACTCCAAAATACGGTTGGCACTTGGAATCTTTACCAAGAAGCTACTTGGGCGCCTGATGCCAATGAACGTTGGTTAGGTTCGATGGCTTATGATGCATTAGGGAATATTGGCTTGATGTACAATGTTTCCGGAACATCTGCCAATCCTTCTATTCGTTTTACTGGAAGAAATGTTTGCGATCCTTTAAATACCATGACACTACCCGAAACTGTAATTGTAGATGGAACCGTTTCTAATGGAAGTACACGTTACGGCGATTATAATGTTTTTACCATCGATCCTTCTGACAATAGAACATTATGGTTAACCGCACAACATAATAATGGATCTACTACTTGGAACACACGCATCGCTTCAGTAAAATTGAATAACTGCTCTACTAGTCCTGCTGTAAGATTTGAAACCAGTGTAGTTTCTGTAATTGAAGACAGTTTAAAAACTGTAGGCACCGGTTGTCAACGGTATAAAGATTTTGTTGTGAATGTAGTTACCGACAATGCGCCATCTCAACCTGCAACCATCAATTTGGTAACTTCAGGAACTGCAACCAATGGATCGGATTATACCATTACACCTTCATCTGTTGTATTGAGCAGTGGTAATCTTTCAAGACCTTTTACAATAAGGGTTTTTGAAGACAATAACTACGAAGGAACAGAAACAATTACGATTGGTTATACTATAAATGCTGGTGGCGGTAATGCTGTTGCCGATACTTATAATCAACAGTTTAATTTATCCATTATTGACAATGATATTGCTGCTGAACCCAATGAAAATGGCGCAATTTTACTTACAGAAGGATTTGGAACAGCTGCTGCACCCGGCCCTGCAGTTCCGGCAAATTGGACGATTACAAGTACGGGTACAACCAATGTATGGACGTATAGTGCCAATGGTGGTGCAGGTGTTGTAGAAGGTGCCGCACATATTACCAATAATACCGCTACCAATCCATTAACCTATACCTTAACAACAACGGCTACCTCTCGGCTAAGAAGTCCGCTTTTAGATGCAAGTTTAATTACCGGAAACAGTGATTCGCTAAAACTCTTTATTGCATATAAAAGTAATGGCGAATTTTCGAGTGGTACTTTTTACGACTTTGGAAGAATACAATATTCTTTAGATGGCACAACATTTATTAATGTACCTGGCATAAGCATATTGCAAGGAACTACAACCTTTACAAATGCTACATTTAATTTACCGGCAGCATTAAAAGGCAATCAATTTTATGTAGGATTTTACTGGCAAAATGATAATTCTGTAGGTACCGATCCACCATTTACGATAGATTCTATTGCCGTTTTTTCTCTCACTCAAAAAGTAGAAACGGCAGTTGGAAGCGGATCTGGATATATTACAACCAGCCAACCTGTTCATTTATTCAGTAGCACAGGAAAAGTTATTGCAACTATCCGAAATATGTCAGAAATTGGTTGTTTAACTGCATCCGTTGCAACTGCCGGAGTAGGTAGAAGATCGGCAACCATCAATGGAAGTACTGCTTTTGTAAGTAATAAAGCCATACAACTAACACCGGATGTTGTTTTTCCGGGAACATACCGTGCAACTTTATATTTTACAACCGCAGAAATGGCGGCTTGGGGCGCTACTGCCACCGCATTAAATTTACTTAAAGTAACCGATAGCGATCCTTTAGGAAGTTCCATTACAGGTACAATTGTTTCGCCATTTACAGTAGATGACCAACGTGCTGCAAAAGGCTATATCGCATATACAGCCATCTTTACCGGCTTCTCTAAATTTTTATTAACCAGCTCGGGAACTGCTCCATTACCGGTTCAAGATTTACAATTTGCAGTACGGCCAGTTTCAAAATCAATTGCCATCAATTGGTCAACTCGTGCCGAATTAAATACGCAACAATATGTGGTAGAACGCAGCATTAATGGAACACAATTTTTAGCAATTGGTCAAGTACGTGCAAAGGGAAATAGCAATCAACTAACTACTTATAGCTTTGTTGACCATCAAGTAAATAATGGTGTATTGTATTACTATAGATTAAGACAAGTAGATATAGATCAAAGAGAACATGTTTCGGCAATAAAAACCGCAATACTTAATGGCAATAATACCGGCTTGGTATTACAACCCAATCCTGCTCAAAATACTGTTCGTATTGTTATTGCAAATACACATGTAAAAGTAGATATTCAAATATTGGACGCTGCTGGTAAATTGGTATTACAAACCAATAAATCCAATACCACTAATGGTATGTACAACTTAAATATTGAGGCTTTAGCAAAAGGTACTTATACATTAAAAGTAACTACTGAAAAGGAAAGCTATTCCGAGAAATTGGTAAAACAGTAACTCAAAAAATAATTTAAAGGCTGCACCATTCAAAGTGCGGCCTTTTTTAATGCTTAGTGGCGATGTTATTTGGAAAAAAATGAAAATCATAAATAAATATATATACATTTAAATTCCTTTTCTTGCAACTCCAAAACCTTAACTGATTTCTATGTACAAAAACTTTACTGCAGCCATCACTGTATGTTTGCTTTTTTTAGCCTCATTGGGCGTTCAAGCACAATTTTACAATGCACATCAAAGTATTCAAAAAGATGATGTTTTTTCATCTACCCCATTTAGCAGAAGTACGCTTAATGCAGATGAAATAAACATTCCGCTTGTAGCTACTATTACAGTCAATTCAAGTGCCCTTGCACCGTTTACTGCTTGTAGTGGAGTTTCTAATCCTGAAAAAACGATTACTGTAGAAGCCATTGAGCTTACCGAAGCGCTTTTGGTAACTGCACCTGCAGGTTATGAAGTTGGATTAAACGGTGTAACGTATACAACAACCGTAAGCATACCTCAAACCGGAGGCATTGTTGTTCCTACAATTGTTTATGTGCGCCTAACTACTGCAGCAACTGGTACTCCGGCAGGAGATATCGTTTGTTCCAGTGCAGGCGCAACTTCCGTTAACATTCCACTTACCGGCACAGTTTATCAAACCCCCTCTACAGCAAATGCCGGCGCCAATTTAACCGCTTGTGTTTTTCCGGGCTCTAGAGTTATGGGAGCTAATACTCCAACAATTGGTACAGGTGTTTGGACGCAAGTTGGCGGTCCATCCACAGCAGTTATAATTACTACTTCAAATCCAGTCGCCACAATTCAAAACCTCGCTTCGCTTGGTACTTATACTTTCCGTTGGACAATTTCCAATGGTACTTGTGCAACAAGTTTTGATGAGGTTGATATTGTAGTAAATGGTAACCCTATTACGCCTACAATAACCGGTGGAGGAGTAATTGCCTGTGCGGGTGCACCGGTAAAATTAAACACGCCTATAAATGCAAATTTAACCTACCAATGGGGCAAAAGTTTTTCAATTACTAATAATACTTATACCACAGTAGGTACAGCCGATTCCCTTTTGGTAACCGAATCGGGCAATTTTTTATTAACAGTAACCGATCAATTGGGATGTACTGCAACCAATACCACTGCAGTTCATTATGCCGATTTTGTATTTAATGGATCATTAACAACAGGAGATGCCGTACAAACCGGAAGATTGAATCGATTTGGTGTTATTTCTACCTGTGCTGCGCCTAAAACTTGTCCGGGAACATTTACCACTACCGGCGCAAGATTATATGATAGTTATACCATAACCAATCCAAAAAATACACCTGTTTGTGCTACTATTGGAATCCTTAGTAATTGTGGCGTTAATATGTTCAGTGTTGCTTATTCAGGAAGTTATAATCCAACTTCATTATGTACTAATTACTTAGCTGATCCGGGATCTTCTTTCCCCAATTCGGGCTTTTATCAAGCAACCATCCCTGCTAATGGAACCATTGTGGTTATTGTACATGAAGTTAACACTGGTGCAGGTTGTGCGGGCTATACATTAACGGTTGATTTACCCCGTGACGCTATAGGAATCACTGCTAACCCAACATTACCATTATGTACTGCAGTACCTGTTACTTTAACCGCTTCCGGAACTACAAGCGCAAGCAGTATTTTATGGAGTCCGGGTGGAGAAACAACACCAAGTATCAATATTGCTACTCCGGTTGCTAATACAAATTATAAAGTTGTTTATAATTATGGTAATAATAGTTGTAAAGATAGTGCCAGCACTACCTTAAGTTTTGTTGCACCAACAACTCCCGATGCCGGAAGAGATTCGGCTGTTTGTGCACTTTCAATTACTTTAGATGGTAACACACCGGTAGTAGGTACAGGTACTTGGACGCAAGTTGGCGGTCCTGGTACAATAACCTTTACAGATGCCAACAACCCAACCACTAATATTTCGGCATCGCAAGCCGGTACTTATACTTTACGTTGGACAACCAGTATAAGTGGACCTTGTGCTTCATCATTATTTGATGAGGTTATTATTAAATTATCTGATCCTAGTTTTGTTGCGCTTGCTGGTGTCGATAAAAACATTTGTACAGCGACGGGTTCGGTTGCTATGACAGGTAATGTACCACCGGTTGGAGTTGGTACTTGGACACAAATTGGCGGACCGGTTACTGCCAATATAATAATCCCAACTTCAGCCACATCAAATATTACCGGAATGACAACAGCGGGAACATATACATTCCGTTGGACAATCAATAACCTCCCTTGTGCAGCCAGTTTTGATGAAGTAGATGTGGTTGTAAATAGCAACCCTACTGTTCCTACAATTACCGGTGGGGGAGTAATAGTTTGTGCAGGTGCACCGGTAAAATTAAATACGCCTATAGATGCAAATTTAACGTACCAATGGGGCAAAAGTTTTTCTATAGCTATTAATAGTTATACAACTGTGGGTACGGCCGATTCCCTTTTGGTAACCGAATCGGGTAATTTTTTATTAACAGTTACCAATCAATTTGGATGTACTGCAACCAATACCACTGCTGTTCATTACGCCGATTATGTATTTAACGGAACATTAGCTACAGGAGATGCCGTACAAACTGGAAGACTGAATCGATTTGCTGCTACTTCTACCTGTGCTGCGCCTAAAACTTGTCCATTAACATTTACTACTACCGGCGCAAGATTATATGATAGTTATACCATAACCAATCCAAGAAATACACCTGTTTGTGCTACTATTGGAACCCTTAGTAATTGTGGTACTTCTATATTCAGTGTTGCTTATTCCGGAAGTTATAATCCAACTTCATTATGCACCAATTATTTAGCCGATCCGGGATCTTCTTTCCCCAATTCGGGCTTTTATCAAGCAACCATCCCTGCAAATGGAACCATTGTGGTTATTGTACATGAAGTTAACACTGGTGCAGGTTGTGCAGGCTATACATTAACGGTTGATGTGCCAAGAGAAACGCCTTCAATAACTGTTTCTCCAAATACACCTCAATGTAGTGTAGTACCAATTACGTTAACTGCTAATAGTGATGCAGTCTCTTATTTATGGTCGCCCGGTGGCGCTACAACATCTAGCATTACCGTTACACCATCAACCAATACCACCTATCAAGTGGCTTTAGGTTATGGTAATAATGGCTGTAGCAATACACTTTCTACTACGGTACAAGTAAGTCAGGCACCGATAATGAATGCGCCAATCGTTACACAACCCAATTGTAACACAACCACAGGATCTATTGTGGTAAAAGCTACAGGAACCGGTGTTTTAGAATATAGCATCGATAATGGTACCAATTGGAGTACCGATAGTACGTTCACGAATTTAGCTGCCGGTAACTATACATTAAAAGTTCGTTTACAAGGCGCACCACCTGCTTGTGATGTTACTTATGCTAGTAATCCGGTAGTGATGCAAGCACAAACAGTATTAACATTACCTTTTTCAGAAGGATTTGAAAGCACCACATTCCCGGCAATTGGTTGGGGCATTTTTAATCCGGATAATGGTGTTACTTGGGCTAGATCTACATTTGCTGCAAAAACGGGTGTTGCTTCTGCTCGTTTAAATGCAAACAATTATGGATTAAGGAAACAAGTAGATATATTATATACACCGAAAATAACTACAACGGCTGTAGATCAAATCAATGTTTCATTTGATGTGGCATATGCACGTTATAGTAATACCGATTTAGATTCTTTAGAAATTGTTTATTCTACCGATTGTGGTACTACATGGTTGCCAACAGGCTATAAAAAAGGACAATTACAATTGGCTACAAATGGAGGAGCTATTGTAACCGGTTCATTTACGCCTACAGCAGCACAATGGAGAAGAGATACAGTGATCCTTAACTTATGTGGCGCCACACCAAACCTTGTAGTAGGCTTTAAATCTATCAACGATTTTGGTAATAATATCTATTTAGATAATGTTGCAATATCGGGCAATGCAGATAATCAACCGCCAACGATAACTTCTGTTCCTGTTGCAGTAACAGCAACTTGTACAGGCGATATCCCTGCAGTAAATATAGCAGCAGTAACTGCTACGGATAACTGCTCGGCCGTTACCATCTCGCATCAAGGAGATGTCATCTCTAATCAAACTTGTGCAAACAGGTATACGGTTACCCGTACCTATCGTGCAACGGATGTTTTAGGCAATTTTTCAGAAGCAACTCAAGAAATTACGGTAAATGATCAAACGGCTCCGGTATTAACTTGTCCGGCACCAGTTACTGTATCTTGTGCAAGTGCTGTACCGGCAGCTAATATTGCTTCGGTAACCGGGGTTAGTGATAACTGTGGTGAACCGGTTACTGTTACACATGTTGGCGATGTAATTTCTAATCAATCTTGTGCCAACAGATATACCATCACCCGTACCTATCGTGCAACGGATGTTTGTGGAAACTTCGCTGAGTGTACCCAAATTATCACCGTAAATGATCAAACAGCTCCGGCATTAACTTGTCCAGCACCAGTTACTGTATCTTGTGCAAGTGCTGTACCGGCGGCTAATATTGCCGATGTAACAGGGGTTAGCGATAACTGTGGTGGAACGGTTACTGTTACACATGTTGGGGATGTAATTTCTAACCAATCTTGTGCCAACAGATACACCATCACCCGTACGTATCGTGCAACGGATGCTTGTGGAAACTTTACCGAGTGCACACAAATTATAACAGTTAATGATCAAACAGGTCCAACTTTATCTTGTCCGCTTAATATTACAGTTTCATGTGCTACTGCTGTACCGGCTGCAAATATTGCTTCGGTAATTGGTGTTACTGATAACTGCGGTGGACCGGTTACTGTAACGCATGTTGGCGATGTAATCTCTAACCAAACTTGTGCTAGCAGATACACCATCACACGTACGTATCGTGCAACAGATGCTTGTGGAAACTTTACAGAGTGTTCGCAACTCATCACCGTAAATGATCAAACAGCTCCAACTTTATCTTGTCCGATTAATATTACAGTTTCATGTGCTACTGCTGTACCGGCAGCTAATATTGCTTCGGTAGTTGGTGTTACTGATAACTGTGGTGGACCAGTTACTGTTACGCATGTTGGGGATGTAATTTCTAATCAATCTTGTACCAACAGATATACCATCACTCGTACATATCGTGCAACAGATGCTTGTGGAAACTTTACAGAGTGTTCGCAAATCATCACCGTAAATGATCAAACACCGCCGGCATTAACTTGCCCGGCTCCTGTTACAGTTTCATGTGCAGGTGCTGTACCGGCTGCTAATATTGCTGATGTTACAGGGGTGAGTGATAACTGTGGTGGAACGGTTACTGTTACGCATATTGGGGATGTAATTTCTAATCAATCTTGTGCCAATAGATACACCATCACACGAACGTATCGTGCAACTGATGTTTGTGGAAACTTTACAGAGTGTTCGCAAATCATCACCGTAAATGATCAAACACCGCCGGCATTAACTTGCCCGGCTCCTGTTACAGTTTCATGTGCAAGTGCTGTTCCGGTTGCTAATATAGCTTCGGTAACTGGAGTTAGTGATAACTGTGGTGGAACGGTTACTGTTACACATGTTGGCGATGTAATTTCAAATCAATCTTGTGCCAACAGATACACCATCACCCGTACGTATCGTGCAACAGATGCTTGCGGAAACTTTACAGAGTGTACTCAAATCATCACGGTAAATGATCAAACTGCACCGGTATTAACTTGTCCGGCTAATATTACAGTAAACACGGTTGGTGGTATTTGTACAATTCCGGTAAGCTTTACGCCTACGGCAACAGACAATTGCAATGGTGCTGTTACCATTACTTCGGTTCCTGCTTCTGGTTCAGCGTTCACTGTGGGAAGAACAACAGTAAATGTTACGGCAACGGATGCTTGTGGAAACAGCAGTACTTGTTCGTTTACGGTAACCGTTGTAGATAGTCAATTACCAGTAATCACCGGACAACCTGAAGGATGGAATGGTTGTGTGGGTGGAAGTGTTACGTATAATGTTGTTGCTAGCAATGTGGTTACTTATACATGGCAGCGTTTTTCAGGAGGTAGTTGGACGAATATTGCCAATTCAAATGCGCCTTCTTTAACTGTAAATCAATTAACCTTAAGTATGAACCGCGATAGTTTTAGGGTTGTACTTCAAGGCAATTGTTCGCAAGTAATTTCAAAAGCTGCATTATTATTGGTGAATCCATTGCCTACTGTTACTGTTGCGGCAGCGCCAATAACGTCTATTTTACCCGGACAAACAACCACACTAACAGCTACGGCTAGCCCAACTGGTGGATCGTATGTTTGGTTCGTAAACAATACACGTTTAAATGGATATGGCGGTTTTCAAGTAGTTGGTGTAACTGTTGATCAAATTGGTAATTATAAAGTTACTTATACAGATAATAATGGATGTTCTATAACATCTAACCCCGACATTACTATTACACCGGAAGCATCTCCAAAACTATGGGTATATCCAAGTCCTAACAATGGAAAGTTCCAAATTCGTTTTTACAATGATAACAATGAACCTGTTACAGTTTTAATTTCTAACAGATTAGGGCAAGTCATATTTAGGCAAAAACTACTAACAGCAGCAAACCCCTATTCTATAATCGATATGAATTTACGAAATGTTCCAGCCGGCGTTTATGTTGTTACAGTTGAACGTTCTAATGGAACTAAATTAGAATCGAAAAGGATTGTAATTAACCATTAAAAAAGCGTTAAATCAACTATTTAAAAAGGCGATACATTTTTTATGTATCGCCTTTTTAATTTCACTAAATAAGATTAAAAAAAATTATGCTTGCGTATTTTCGAAAGCCATTCCAATTGCACGTTGTTTTAATTTATCTGCAATTTCATCTAATATAGCGGGATCATCAATAGTAGAAGGCATCGTATATGGCGTACCATCTGCAATATGGCGCATCGTTTTTCTTAATATCTTACCACTTCTTGTTTTAGGTAATCGATGTACTAAGATTGCATTTTTAAATACGGCCACTGCACCAATTTTTTCTCTGATAAGATGTACCAATTCTGTTTCAATTTCGGTTTCTGTTTTTTCAATTCCATTTTTTAAAACGAATAAAGCAACCGGTCTTTGTCCGCGCAATTCATCCTGTATACCTATTACTGCACATTCTGCAATGGATGGATGAGATGCAACCAATTCTTCCATTTCACCGGTACTTAATCTGTGTCCGCTTACATTAATTACATCATCTACTCTACCTGTGATATAAAAATATCCATCGTCATCACAATAGCCCCCATCGCCGGTAAAATAATAACCCGGGAAATGTTCTAAATAACCTTTTACAAAACGTTCTTCATTGTTCCATAAAGTGGGTAAACAACCCGGAGGCAAAGGCAATCTTATAACTACATATCCTTCTTTACGTGGAGGTTGTTGTTCGGCTTCTTCGGAGTAAATGCGAATATCGTAACCACAAACGGGCAATCCTGCACTACCGGGACGAGGTTCTTTATGTTCTACCCCCATCATTATGCCCAACATTGGCCATCCACTTTCTGTTTGCCACCAATGGTCAATCACCGGAATTTTCAATAAATCGTGAATCCAATGATAGGTTGCAGCATCTAATCTTTCGCCGGCTAAAAAGAATGTTCTCAAAGAACTTAAATCATATTTTCCAAGCAAATGACCTTCATTGTCTTCTTTCTTAATTGCCCTTAATGCAGTAGGTGCAGTAAACATGATATTCACTTTATATTCTTCTATCACTCTCCAAAAAGCACCTGCATCGGGCGTTTTAATAGGTTTGCCTTCGTACAAAACCGTTTGGCACCCATTTAACAGTGGCGCATATACGATATAAGAATGCCCTACTGCCCATCCAATATCACTAGCAGCCCAAAACACTTCTCCGGGTTCAATATTGTACACATGCTTCATGCTAAATTTTAAAGCAGTGGCATGTCCGCCATTATCTCTAACAATACCTTTAGGTTTTCCGGTAGTTCCTGAAGTATATAAAATATATAAAGGATCGGTTGATAAAACCGGCACACAATCGGCTTCACCCACATTGAGCAAATCCATATAATCTAATTCGGATGTACCGTTGAGTTGATCATAATTGGCTTCTCGCTGAAAAAATATGGTTACCGGTGGTTTATACTCGGCTTCAATAATTGCTCTATCTACCAAGGGTTTATAAGGAATTACTTTTTCAATTTCTATGCCGTAAGAAGCCGAAATGATTGCTTTAGGATGAGCATCGTCTATACGCATGGCCAATTCGTGAGGTGCAAATCCGCCAAAAACTACCGAATGAATAGCCCCAATTCGAGCACAAGCCAACATAGCAATTACGGCTTCAGGAATTACCGGCATATAGATTACTACTGTATCGCCTTTTTGAATACCTGCTTTGACTAACCCTGCTGCAAATTTTGCTACTAAAGTTTTTAATTCGCTATACGTGTATTTTCGTTTGGTATGTGTAACCGGCGAATCATAGATTAATGCCACCTGTTCACCTCTTCCCTGTTCTACATGAACATCTAAACAGAGATAAGATGTATTTAATACGCCATCGGCAAACCAACGATAATGGCCTTGTTCGTTGGTAGACAAAATAGTTTTAGGTGCTTGAAACCAAGCAATTTTTTGAGCTTGTTTATTCCAAAATTCTTCTTTGTAATGAATACTGTCTTGATAAATAGATTGATATGGCATAGCAGCAACAATTTTTAACTGCTGAAAAGTAGATGAAAACAATCAGGAAAACAATGAAGCTATACCAATTAACCAAAAAATAGTTAACCCGGAAGAAGGGTTTTGATTTGTTTTACCAATTCGCGGGTAGAAAAAGGCTTGCCAATATATAAAGATGCGCCCAAATCATAACCTTTTTTAATATCTGCCTCTGTTGTTTTAGCACTTAAGAAAACAACTTTACTTTGTTTTAATTTATCGGTAGATTTTATATGCGTACAAATTTGATAGCCATCTACATCCGGCATCATAATATCTAGTAATATAATTTCGGGAATCTGTTTATTGATGATATCTAAAGCTTCGGTTCCATTACGGGCTACCATAACTTCAAATCCATTTTTTTTCATTAAAAACTCTAGCGACATGAGGATATAAGGATCATCATCTACTACTAATACTTTATGTGTTTTACTTTCAACCATTGCTTATTTCTTGTAGTTACATGAACGGATTATGTTTATGCATGTAATGTAAAGATAAACTTTGCCCCTTTATTTTCTTCACTTTCCACCCATATCTTACCGCCATGCATTTCTACAATTTTTCTACTGATGGCCAAACCCAATCCTGTTCCCTGTGGTTTTTTTAAAGTTTGATGATGGGCTTGAAAGAATTTATCAAAAATTAATTCTGCCGATTCTTGAGGAACACCTTTACCATCATCTTGCACATCAATTTGCCATTCATCGTAATTTAATAGGGCATGAATATCAATTTTATGATGGGCAAATTTTACAGCATTCGACAATAAATTATACAACACTTGCCGAATTAAATCTTTGTCGCACAACAATAAAATCATAGAATCGGGTAAATGTAATTGAATGGAAAGCTGTTTCTCTTTTGCCAAAGGTTGAATGGCTTGTACTACTTCTTGGATCAGTTCACCCAAATTAATGGAATGTTGGTTGAGTTTTTGTCGGCCGCTTTCATATTTTTCTAAATTCAACACTTGCGTAATCAAATGACTAAGCCGTTCGGTTTCAGTAATTACAGCTCCTAAATATTGTTGGCGTTCTTCATCAGAAAGATCCGGATTATCGTATACAATTTCACTCAATGCCCTGATGCTGGTTAATGGAGTACGCAACTCATGCGTAACAGTATATAAAAACTCATCTTTCAATTCATCCATGGTTTTCAACTGCTCATTAACGCGCGTGAGTTCTAATGTAGCTTTTGATAATTCTTGAGATTTTTTTCGAAGTTCTTTATTTAAGCCAATCATTTGTTGATTTTCGCGAAGTATACTCAAAACTTCATCAATACTAATTTCTTCTTCTTTGGTAACCGAACGCACCATAATACGTGCAGAAGCCGAACCGATAACGCCGCTTAATACCCTTTCGGAAAATGCTACTAAACGGGGATCGGCAATTTTAGATTGTTCGATATTAATTTTATTTCTTTTCGCATATCCGTTAATGATAGCAACCGATCTTTCTTGTCCAAGAAAATTAGCCAACAATGCATTTAAATCGGGCATATAAGCCGTTCCTTTCCAAGCCACCGAACTATCGGGCATAGCATAAAAACGATTGGCATCTACAAACAGTTCGGCTTGATAAATTTCACGAGTAGATCTTTTATCATGCAATGAAAGCACAATAAAAATAAAACAGTTGGCCAGTAAGCTCCAAAACATCGAATGGGTAATATAATCCATCCCCTGCATATCGAAAATATGAAAAGGACGTAACCATTGTATGCCCAATAAACCTTCATCCATCAAGGATTTACTTAATAAACCACCACTCACCATACTGGGTACCACCAAGGTGAAAAACCAAAAAATAAAACCTGCAATAATGCCCCACAATGCACCATTCTTTGAAGCTTGTTTCCAAAAAATGCCACCAATGATTGCCGGTGCAAATTGAATTACTGCTGCGAAAGAAACCAATCCTATAGATACTAAAGAAAGTTGTTCGGCAATAAGTTTGTCGTACAAATAAGCTAACATCAAAACTACCAATATGCTGATGCGGCGAATGTATAAAATTGTTTTACGGATAGATGTATCCACAGCATTTCTAAACCGAGGTAAGCTTAATAGCAACGGCATGATGAGGTTATTGCTGAGCATGATACTTAGTGCAATGGTAGAAATAATAATCATACTGGTTGCTGCCGAAAAGCCTCCAATAAAAGTAATTAATGCCAATACTGGCTCATCAAAATGAAGGGGTAAAGCAAGTACATAATTATCTGCACTCATGGCTTGTCCTGCAAAAATTAATTTACCCGCAAAAGCAATCGGCAACACAAAAATATTGATACAAAATAAATACAACGGAAATAACCACATAGCTTTTTTTACATGTTGCTCATGCACATTTTCCACTACTTGTACTTGAAACTGACGAGGCAATAATAAAATGGCAAACATGGATAATACAATCATGGCCGTCCAACCTAAATACGAACTACTGCCTTTAAAAGTGAGCAAATGTTGAAATTCGGCATGAGCAGAAATTTTTGAAAAAATATCGCCAAACCCATCAAAAATGCCATAGGTAACAAAACAGCCTACTATAAGAAATGCCACTAATTTTATAACAGATTCAAAAGCTATTGCAGCTACCAAGCCTTCATGTTTTTCTGTAGCATCAACCGATCGCGTTCCATATAAAACAATGAAAAATGCCAATAATGCAGTAAAATAAAAAGCCGAATCGGTAAACAGCGTAAAAGTATTTTTAAGCGCTCCTGTTGTAGGCACGGTATTACTAATGCTATTAAAACTACCTGAGATGGCTTTAATCTGTAATGCGATGTACGGAATGATTCCGAGCACACAAAAAAGAGTAACAACAATAGCTATAGTAAAGTTTTTCCCATAACGTGTACTTATAAAATCTGCAATACTGTTGATGCGCTGTGCTTTACTAATGCGAATAATCTTTTTTAATACAGGCCAAAAAAATGCCGCCATTATGGTAGGACCGATATAAATAGCCAAAAAATCAATCCCCTGATCCGATGCTCTACCTACACTGCCGTAATACGTCCAAGCTGTACAATAAACGGCCAAAGAAAGCGCATATACCCAAGCGTTATTAATGATACTTTTACCCTGCTTATTTCTATACTCGGCATAATATGCTATTCCAAACAATAGCATTAGATAAAGTAAAGACGCTATGATAACCACTATATTATTCATGGGTTTCGGTACGTTTTTTACGTTTTGGACGAAAATCTACTACTAAAAAAATACCTACAATACCCAATAACCAAACCAACATGATATAGAGATATAACAAAGGAATTCCGGCCACCAATATTTTTTTGTTGACCAAAGAAAGGAAAGGAAAACTAAACAATAACATAAGGAGTAAACCTATTCCGTTGAGTTTTTGTTGATTTAATTTATCCGGCATATTTAAATATAATGAGCATTGGAGAATGTACCAAATGTGAACGGTGGATGAACAATAGTTGAACGGTTGTTGAACGATAGTTTAGGAGTTTAGAGTTTTAGAGTTTAGGGTAGAGGCTTTATTAACCGTTGAATTGTAGATGAACAGTTGTTGAACGGTGGTTGAACTATCTCAATCTCCGAAAATAAATTTCCCATTTATCATTTAACACTTAACATTCAACATTTTCCAAAATTTGCGGCTTAATTTTCTTTGCAACTTTGCGTGAAAAATTTAACATTCAACATTATCAAAGTGGTTTAGTCTGCAAAAGGGAATCAATATGCGTAGATCGCCAAAAAAATGTTAAAGCAAAAAAAATATCTGCGAAAGATTTCGTAATTAAATTATTTCTTCTATTTTTGAACTACTAAACATTTCGTACATAAAAAATTTGTCATGAAAAAAGCAATCATTACCGGAGCTGTTTTGGCCTTCATCGGCTTTCCCTGTTGCCTTTGGGCCCAAGAAGATAAAAAGCCGTTGAAAGAAACGGAAGAAATCATCATTCGAAATAATGGTGAAAAAGACATGAACCTTAAAGTTGAAATTAATGGTGAAAAAATTACCGTTAATGGCAAACCATTGGGAGAATTTAAAGATGACAAAATCATCATTAATAAACGCAAAATGATTATCAGAGGTGATGGTAAGGATGATCAAATGACGATTGACATGGATGGCGCTTTTGATTTAAACGACATGGTTAATCAAGACAAAGGAAACCCTCGTCCATTTTTAGGTGTAACCACCGAAAAAGAAGGAGAAGCAGCCAAAATTACTGATGTGGTTAAAGGCAGCGCCGCTGAAAAAGCCGGTTTACAAAAAGATGATATCATCACAAAAATTGATAAAGATGCCGTAACCAGTCCCGAATCTTTAGCCAATTTAATCAAAGATAAAAGTGTAGATGCCGAAGTAAAAATAACTTATACACGTGGTGGTAAAACTAATACTACTAAAGCTGTATTGGGAAAAAGAAAAGAAAATCGCACAATGATTTATAGATATAATACGCCGAGAAAATATGAATACAGAATTCCTGCCCCCAATATCAATACATATCCCGAAGGAAACATGCCCAATTGGGATATGCCCGCAATACCCGGAATTGACTTAAATGATATTGAAGTAAATATTGAAGGCATGCATAAACGCCCCAAAATCGGTTTAAAAATTCAGGATACTGAAGAAGGTGGTAATGTAAAAGTGATTGAAGTTGAAGCTGGCTCTGCTGCAGAAAAAGCAGGTATTAAAAAAGATGATTTACTTACTGAAATCAACGGCATTAAAGTGAACAATACTGATGATGCCAGGGAACAATTAAAATCTGACGGCACTAAAAATTTATATCAAGTAAATGCTATTCGTGATGGTAAACCATTAAAAATAGACATTAAGATTCCGAAAAAATTGAAAACAGCCAATCTGTAATTTCATCCTAAAGTATAAAAAATGCCATCCTCATCAGATGGCATTTTTGTTAGTAATTCAATATTTTTTATTCTGCAGATTGACACCACATTGTAAAGCCTTGCTTCAAAGTAACTTTAGTGCTATATTCTAATTGTATTCTATCTCTATCAATACCGCCGATTTCTACAAATCTTGTTATTAATTTATCTGCAAACTTCATCATTACATTTGCTGAAGATTTTGTAGTAGTACCATAAAAATTAATATAAACTTTACAAGTAGGGTTCGCTTTCAAATTATCTACTACACTATTTATTTGCGCCATCAATGTTTGGTCAATTTCAGGTGTTCCTTTACCCGAGTAAATCCATTCCATTGGCGTACAATTACAAGATGTTGGTTTTGGTTTTTCAATGACTTCGCAACATTTTGGAGGATCGGGACATTTGCCAATTCCATCTGCATCAACAGGGAAACAATCGGTAGGTGTAATCAATTGTTTGTCTTTACAATCGGGTACTCCATCCCCATCTGTATCGAGAGAAACGCCATGTTGATCTACCGGACAACCGGCAGGTGTATTGGGCTCCAAATCTACCGTTAAGCAAATGCCATCTCCATCAGGATCATCGCATAATTTACTTTGTATCACACCGGCAGGTTTATCATACACATTTAAATACCCATAAACATAATCTTTTGGATTGATCCAATACAATGGCTCAACAGCTTTTGATCCAAAATTATAATTGAGCCCTATGGAAAAGAAATTCCAAGAATCATATTCTCTTGTTAACACAACATCTCCCCATGGATGTACTTGCCAACGTTGCCCATCCAATAAGTCATCCTTTACAAACGTATGCCTATCTTCTAAAAAAATATTTACACGCTGGCTCAATTTATAGCCCATTCCAAACAAAACAGTGCCCGATGGTTTGATGGTATTTTTTCCTACTCGTGGTTTAGTATCTCGATGCCCATCAGCAGGTGTTTCATAGGTATTGTCCATTCCATTGCGTAAGGCATTGGTAACCGCTGCTCTAGTAGGATGGGTTGCACTGGTTAATGAATTGAATAAACTGATGTATGGCTTACCGTTAGCATCTAATGCATTTACTCGAACATTATACCATGTAAAACCTAATCCTGCACCACCATAAACTGATAATCCAATTTTACTTTTATGAAACCTTAAATTATTTAATGTAGCTATAGCTTGTATGCCTAAATCTTGAACTGCAGAACGATAATTAAAAAATACTTTATCGTATGCCGAAACAGTATCGCCCGAAACGGAGCCTACAACAATGCCATCATTATTACGTAATGGTGCATTATACCTCGAGCCCGGAGGAAGATAACTACCCCAAGCAGGATTTGCTGCATGATTTACTACCGAAAGCCAATGCAAACCTTTGGCTACCGCATTTACATATTGCGCTCTGATAGAAAGCGTATAGCCAATAGATTTTCGAATATGTGCTTCAAATCCAAATGTAGGCACCACCGAGGGCACATCTCCACTTATGGTAATCATACCCGGCGAAATGCCCACTTCTAAAAAATTACGTGGCTTTGATGGAAAATCATACGTGCCATTGAGAAAGTCGAATTGCTGTGGCAATCTTGGCTTAGGAATTAAAATACTGTCGTAAAATTTTGTACCCGACCTCAATTGAGCCTTTAATGGCCACATTTGTACCATCAGTATTACTCCAATCAAAATTCTAAACGATGCATTCATAGCATAGATTTTGGTAATTACTTTCCGATTTTATTACCGGATATCTTCACAAGAAATTGGATGGCATGCGTAACTATCTGTAATGAATGTACGAATAAATTACTTCTATGAAGTTAACGAATTAACGTGACATTTCCTTTCATTTGCATGATTGTACTATTTTCACAAATTACTTCAATAATATATATGAACACATCGCTGTTTACTGGAGCGCCTTTGTACAAACCATTCCAGCCCGCAGCGGCATCATTGGGTTGAAAACTAACTCTTGAAAAAACAGTTTCACCCCAACGATTAAAAATTTGTAATGAAGCTATTTTAAATAAGCCGGTTCCTCGAGGGAAGAAAACATCATTTAATCCATCTCCATTGGGAGAAAAAGCATTAGGCATAAATAAATTTGAGCCATTACAAAGCACCCCCACTTTTACACTATCTACAGCCTTACAACCTAAGCCATTTGTAACTTCTACTTGATAAACTGTACTGTGTTGCGGCATCACGGTAGCACCCGGATAGTTGGTTTGTACTACAGTTGAAGCCGGTGTCCATTGGGCACTTATTACATCACTTGAAACTGTTGGCAATAATTGCGCTGTTTGTCCGGCCATTACAATTTGATCGGGGCCAGCATCTACTTGTGGCAATGGTTTAATCGTAACTAATATATACGCTGTATCGGCATTACATGATTGTGTTCCTTTTCCTATAACTTGATAAGTGGTGGTAGTATCCGGCATTGCAATTACACTAGCAGATGCATTAGAAAGTAAACCGTTTGCAGGCGCCCAACTATATGTATTGGCGCCCGAAGCTGTTAGTACGGTAGAAGTACCTTTACATATAGCAACATCTGCGCTTACCGATAAGTGAAAAGGCTGGCTTACATTCACCCATACACTATCCGATTTTTTACAACCAAAAGCCGAACTGCCTTCTACAATATACAATGTACTATTTACAGGATGTGCAATTGGCGTTTCGCAAGTAAAGCAGCTTAAGGATGATGCATTGTTCCAAACATAAGAAACTGCGCCGGTAGCTGTTAAATGAGCAGTTCCGCCATTACAAATGAATGTATCGATACCCGCATTCGTATTGGGTAAAGGATAGGCTGTAATACTATGTTGTACGGTATCGGCACAGCCAAATCTATCTTTAACAATAAGTTGAATTTGATGTACACCACTATCGGCAAATAACTGCACTGGTGGCTGTTGAATAGCAGCAATATTACCATTAGAAAATTGCCAATTCCAAAACAATTGTGCCGTATCGGGTTGTACCAAAACTCCTAAAAAATTTGCATTTAAAGGCATACATCCACTTGCAGAAGATTGTATGGCTGCAACCGGAGCTGCAACAATTTTAATGGGCACTGTGGCGCGCATACTATCTCTACAACCATAGCCGGTAACTACATTTAAGGTTGGATAATAATTGCCCGGCGAATGGTATTGATGCGTTGGCTGTGCTTGTGTTGAAAAACTTCCATCCCCAAAATCCCATTGATAAAATGCGGTATTCTCAGGAGTTTGAATTTGACTGGTGAAGGCAACATTACCCGAATCGCAAAGTACAGTAGTTGCATTACTAAACTGAGCCTGTAATGAGCTTAAATGTATGGTATCGGCACCCGAAATTGATACCCTGCAATTATTACTATCTATTAAAATCAATTTAGGGATATAATCACCCGGACTTAAATACGTATGTTGAACAATTGAATCGGGGGTATTGATAAGAATGCCATCATTAAAATCCCAAATTAAATATTGACGATCTTGAGTTGTAGCAACAAAACTTACTCGCAAACTATCGCAACCTACCAAAGGCACATATGCAAGCGTTCCACTTGGACCATGAACGGTTACTGTTTTTTCTATGCTACTGGCACATCTTCCATCTCTTGAAACAGTTAGTTTTACCGTAAAATGACCCGGTAAATTGTAAGCATGTGAAGGATTAGCTTGTGTGGTTGTAACACCACTTCCAAAATCCCATAAATACGTATTGGCGTTTTGAGATTGGTTATAAAAATTTAAAAACAAAGGCGGACAATTACTCACCGAATCGCTCATCATAAAATCGGCCGAGGGTGAAGCAACTCTTATATAACTGAGTTTGGTAATAGAATCTACACAACCAAAATTATCTTGAATTTTTAGCTTAACAGGATATTGGCCATCTGTTGCATAAGCATGACTTGGATGTTGTGCCGATGAAATTGAACCATCGCCAAATTCCCATGAATAATTTAATGCAGTTCCCGTACTTTGATTAGTAAAAACAACAGAAGATCCTGCACAAACTAAAGTATCTATACTTGTAAACTGTGCAACAGGATGAGAAATCAATAAGAAATCTACTTTTCGAATGGTATTACTGCATCCCTTCGAATCTATAACGGTTAGGGATACCGTATAAATGCCCGAATTGGGATAATTATGTTGAAAAGGAGGCTGGCTTAGGGTTTCAACAACGCCATCTCCATAATCCCAAATCCAAGAAACAATCGGATTAGCCGGATTACTTACATGCGATAAATCTGCAAAACTTACTAAGTTAGACAAACAAGTGCCTTGCAACATACTCCTAAAATCGGCCGTTACTCCTTCGACTGAAATATAATTTTGTTTTGTTAAAGTATCTATACAACCATTGGCATCAGTAAGTATTAGGGATACAGGATAAATACCGGCTGTAGCATATTGAACAGGTGCCGGATTTTGTCCGCTACCAGTTAACCCACTTCCAAAATTCCATGTAAAGGAATTAATATTTGCTGCATTAATTCCGGGCGCAGTAAAAGTTATAGGCGTATTTAAACAAACCAATGTATCGGAAGCGAAAAAATTAGGTATTTCCTCAACAACCCTTACTTGATAAATTTTAGTAAACACACATAAAGTAACACTATTGCTTACGTATTGACTTACAGTATAGAGTCCGGGATTAGCATAAACATGAATTGGATCTTGTTGGGTAGAGGTTTGTCCATCGCCAAAATCCCAATTCCAAATGTCTGCACCAATGGATAAATCTTTAAATATCACTTTCAATTTATCATTACAGTTTCTTTGGTAAGAGAAATTTGCAATTGGCACTTTTACTTGAATAAAATTTACTTTTC
>JBMOEQ010000012.1:0-27822 GCA_049314655.1 Ferruginibacter sp.
GAGCCTGGTATGACTCGTCATACTTGGTTTTCTTGTGTAAATACTATGAGTTTTGGGGCGATATTGTAAATCGTGGGAAGATGATTAAAAACAATCAACTTAAGGTGAATCATTTGGATGATATGCTACAATTTACATGGAAATTGTATGAACTTAAAATTTTGCACAACACACAATTGAATGATGTAATAAAAACGTACATACCCGAAAACAAAGCGTTTGCAGACAAATGGGATTATTACCAAAGCAATCAATTTGCCCAAATTACCAATGGCATGAATGAAACCGTTGATCGTGAATTTAATATAATGATGAATAGATACAGCAAACTTGCTACCCCCAATTATACCTTACCTGCAGGCTTTTTTGAAAACGCCGCTAAACTTACTGCCGATTCTATTTTGATAGAAACAACTGATGAAATTGGTTATAACAGTATGCGTTATTCGTTGAATGTTTTTTGTTCGGCCCCCGGAAAAATGAGTATTCGATATGCTGCAGGTGATTCTAAAACCAAAGATGTTCATGAAGGAAGCGTAGGTTTTATAGCAATTAATAATGGTGATTATAGTTTCATGCAACGACAATTTATTTTACCAGAAAAGCGTAATGGAAACTTCGTAATTCATTTTCCTAAAAAAGGGCTTTATGTACTTACGCTTTCGCAACGCTTGGCAACACATATAGATTTTGTAATTAAACCTGGGAAACAATTGTTGTATGTGCACAAAAACGTATTACCGGCACAAGGTATTGTATTGAACGACAAAGCCGAAAAGCCGAAGTACGACAATCAATATATTGCGGCTTGGGTACCCAATGTAGATAGTGTATATTATAATATTGTTTATCCCGAAACCTATAATATGAACCATGTGGTGAACCATAAGGGCCAGAAATTACCATTGAATACAACAATTGGTCCACACCATATCAGTTGCGCTATTCAACCATCGGACAAAAACAATTTTCTGTATTTCCACAATACGTTATTCCGTTGGGGATTTGTATTGAAGAATGTGCCTTCGTATTTTTTCTTCTTACGTAAGCCTACAAAATAATTGGAGTTTACTTTTAAAACATTGCTTTAAAAGTTGAAGGAATTATTGTTGACCAAAGGCTGCCGGACAGCAGTGGCAGCTGCCCTGAAGCATGAAGGGCACTAAAACGAATGGCCGGATAACAGTTGAATAAAGTACTACAGCCTAGAGCCCCTAATAACTTTAAAAAACATAGCCAACACTTACTCCGCCTGCCATTAGCAATGCGCCGCCACTTTGTGTTGCTACCCACGGTGATGCAAAAACGCGGAAGCCTACACCTTTAGTTGAAGGTTGGTGACGATAGCCTACAGATGGTACAATAGCTGTGCCAGCGCCATAACCAGATAAAGTGAGTACAGTAACGCCTAAACCGGCTTCAAGATAATTAGGTGCTTTACCTTTTAACCAATTAACACCTAAAGGAACAACGATAACAGAAGTACCGATAGAACCCAAAAAACCTACCCCGACATGAAAGCCGATGCCTTTTGTTTTTTTATTAAACCTACTATCGTAATTAGCGGTAAAAATACTGATGCCTGAAACAGACAAAAATTCGCCATAAGCAGTACGATACGTTGCGGGTGGAGTTGATTGTGCAAACACAGTGATGCTCAAAAAGATTCCTATAAATAGGAAGAGTACATTTTTCATTGTTACTTAGATTTAATTACCCGAAATAAGAAGAGCGCACTTTATTTAAAAGGCAAAAGTTCATCTACTTATCTCAATAGAAAAATAAACCTAATAAAATAAAACTAAGAATACTAATTTTTAAGACGAATATTTCTACAAACAATTGCTTTATATAATATTAACCTCGCGCTGTAACAACACATTAAACTTTTCTTGAACAGCAGCAATAATGGTTTCGCTGAGTTGAAAAATTTCATTACCCGTGGCATTTCCATAATTCACCAATACCAAAGCTTGTTGTGCATGGCAACCTGCATCGCCAACTCGGTAACCTTTAAATCCTGCCTTTTCAATTAACCAACCAGCAGCCAATTTAACCTGGTGATTGGGTAATGGATACCCAACTATTTCGGGGAATTGAGCTTTTAAATCGTCAAATTGCGCAGTTGAAATTTCGGGATTTTTAAAGAAGCTACCCGCATTACCGATTACTGTAGGATCGGGTAATTTACTGCTGCGAATATTGATGACGGCTTGTGCAATAGCTTGAATTGATAAATCGTTTACACCCATCCGTTGTAACTCTTGCTCAATAGCACCATAAGCTGTATTAAACTTAGGTGTTTTATACAATTGGTAGGTTACCGATAAAATTACAAATTGTCCTTTTAAGGTATTTTTAAACACACTTTCTCTATAGCCAAAAGCACAATCTTTTAAATGAAATACTTGTATGGTTTTAGTTTCTAGATGAAATGCTTCGAGAGAAAAAAAGATGTCTTTAATTTCGGTTCCATAAGCACCAATATTCTGCATGGGAGACGCGCCTGCATTACCGGGTATAAGTGCAAGATTTTCCATGCCTGCCCAATTGTTTTCTATACAATGCATCACCAAATAATGCCATTGAACCCCTGCGCCAGCTTTAATATAAACATACTCCGCAGTTTCACTGATTTTTTCAATACCGATGATTTCATTTTTTAAAACCCAAGCATTTACATCTTGCGTGAGTAATATATTACTGCCTCCACCCAAGATTAATTTTTGTTGATTGGATTGCAGGTATACTTTACTTTCCAAAATTTCTTGAAGTTGCGAAGCCGATTGAAAAGTAGTAAAAAAACGTGCTGAAGCTTCTATACCAAAAGTATTGTAAGGTTTAAGCGAAATATTTTCTTGAATAATCATTGTTGCAATTAATAAGATGATAATTGTTATACGGTATCTACATCGGCCACAAAAATTACACTTTTAAATTTTGTCTCGGCTTGTATAAGTGCAAATTGACTTTTTATCAGCTGCTTATATTTACTGATTGCCGAAGATTCTAAAGGTAATTTTACTAAGAGTTCCATTAAGTATTGGTTTCGTATGCGGTTGATCATTGGTGCGGCCGGACCAATAATAAAATCTCGCATTTGCTCGGATAATCGTGCTGCCAATTTTTCTGCAGCTTCTTCAACAACTTCCTTCAGCTTATGTTTTAATGTTAGTTGAATGATTCTGCTGAATGGCGGGTAAAAAAATTCTTTTCGATTAGACAATTCTAAATCGTACATATTTTTATAATCATGCGCTTGTACTAAAGCCAGTATTGGATGAGCTGGATTACTGGTTTGAATGCACACTTGTCCGAGTTCGCCCTTTCTACCTGCCCTTCCACTAACTTGTTCCATCAATTGAAAAGCCCGTTCATTTACCCTAAAATCGGCAAAACTCAATAATCCATCGGCATCTAAAATACCAACGAGACCAACTTTTTCAAAATCGAGTCCTTTTACAACCATTTGTGTTCCTACTAAAATATCTATACGTTGTTGTTCGAAGAGTTTGATTAAATTATCATGGGCATGTTTTCCGCGAACCGAATCAACATCCATACGAGCAACTTTTAATTGAGGAAATTCGGTTTCTACCATTTCTTCAATTTTTTCGGTTCCAAAATTTTTCTCTACCCATTTAATGGTTCCGCAAGCTGGGCATTCGTTAATGCGCGGGTAACTGGTACCGCAATAATGGCAATGCAGTTTATTAGAAAATTTATGTAAGGTTAAAGTAACATCGCAATTTTTACATTGGGGAAGATAGCCGCAAGTGCCGCAAATAAGATAAGGTGCGTAACCTCTTCGGTTTTGGAATAAAATTACTTGACGGCCTTCTTGTACTGTTTTCTCTATTGCTTCTTTGAGTTGAGGCGACAACATCACCTTCCCTTTTTGTGCAACTTTTCGTGTATCGATGAGTGTAATATTGGGTAATTGTAATCCACCAAAACGTTCATTTAAATTTACTAAAGCGTATTTTCCTTTTGAGGCATTGTAATAGGTTTCAACTGCAGGCGTAGCGCTACCCATAAGTACTTTTGCATTAAAAAGGCTCGCATAGTAAACCGCTGTATCCCTGGCATGGTAACGAGGCGCAGGGTCTTGTTGTTTAAAAGAACCGTCATGCTCTTCATCAACAACAATAAATCCCAATTCTTTAAAAGGTAAAAACAAAGCACTACGGGCACCCAATACAATGCGTATTTCGCCGCTTTTAACTTTGTTCCATAATTCGATGCGTTCATTGTCGCTGAAACGAGAATGATAAATAGCAATATGGCCACCAAAATGTGCTTGCAATCTGCGAATCATTTGTGCGGTTAATGCAATTTCGGGCAATAGATATAATACTTGTTTACCAATGCTAAAAAAAGATTCAATGAGTTTGATGTACACTTGAGTTTTACCACTCCCTGTTACCCCATGTAATAAACAAACATTTTGTTGAGTAAACGCTTGGTGTATTTCTTCTAAAGCTTTGTTTTGCGCAGGACTAAGTTCTACATTGATATCAATATTACCTTGTATTAAAGGCACACGATCTACATTTCTTTTTTCTGATAGTAAAACCCCTTTTTCAATTAAGCCTTTAAGTTGAGCGGCAGAAGCTCCGGATTTTTTTAAGAGTGCCGGTTGGCTAACAGCTCCTTCTGTTTTGTAAAGATGTAAATAAGCCAATAGCAATTCCATTTGTTTGGGTGCTTTGCTCCAATTATTGAGCAAATTGGCTAATTCATTTTCATTGTGGTATTGTGGATGAAGGAGAATGAAATTTTCTTTTTTCGTTTTATATTTTTCGGAAAGCGATTCCCAAACGATACAAACCTTTTTATCGATTAATCTTTTAATAACCGGATAAACATGGGTTATATCTAATATGAGTTGCACTTCTGAAAGATTCAATTGCTTTCTAATTAATAAAGCTTCTGCAACAACATATTCATCGGCATCTAAATCTGTAAAATCATCGCCATAATCTTCATTATACAACAACATGGTTTCGCTGCTGAGTTTAAAATGGGCAGGCAATGCGGCGGCCATTACTTCGCCTTCGCTGCACATATAATATTTGCTGATCCAGTTCCACAATTGCAATTGTTGTTTATACAGAATAGGCGCATCATCTAAAAGATTAACGATTGGTTTTGTAGGATATGGTGGTGGTGTTTGATGTAAAGCTTTTACAATACCGGCATAACGTTTTGCTTTGCCTAAAATTACTTCTACCCTACAACCGGGTTGAATAACTGAAGCAAAATTTGTGGGCACAGCATAAGTATATGTTTTGGGTAAAGCTAATGGCAGAATAACTTCAGCAAAACAAGCAGTAGCAGGCACATCAATCCATGCACTCGAAGAAGCTGTTGTGCCCTTAGAAGTTGCATTGGGTTCTTGATCATCAAATATAAAGGACTCCTGAATTGTCATTTTTTAATGCGCACTTTAAAACTTGTACTGCAAATTATACCAAAACCATTTATAAACTTGGCGATTGATATTTATTCAATATCCATTTGATTAAGATTGTATCCAAGTTGCTTTGTATTGAATTAGTTTTTCTTCCATTATGGCATATACTTTTTCTTTTAATGCCGGTACATCTTCAAGTGTTAATCCTTTTACGGATATTTCTTGTAAATGAATGGTTCTGGATTTGCCGGGTGTTAAGCTAAATAACGGCGTATGGTTTAAGCGATCGTAAGCATCTAAAAATAACATGGGCTTGATAGGCGTTTGTGTTTCAATAGCCACTTTAAATGCACCGTCGTAAAAAGATTTCAACGGTTGAGTACCCATATTAAAAGTTCCTTCTGGGGCAATAACTACAGATATGCCTTTTTGAATAGAGGCTTTTAATAAACGTAAACTATTGGCTCTTTTTGCCGGATTAGAACGATCTACCATAACCACAGCCTTTTTATACATGAAACCAAAGAGCGGAATTTTGGCCATTTCGGATTTACCCAAAACTCTAAAATGTTGTTTTCGAATCGATTTCATGATCAATGGAATATCCATATAAGAGCAATGATTGAATACAAAAACATACTGTCGATTATAATCATGTGGAGCTTCAAAGATATTGGTATGATGGATACCCCATAAAGGAAACATGGTATCGGCCCAAATTTTACAAAGCCTGTAAATGAAATTGCCCCCCTTAACATCGCCCCAAAAACTAGCTATAACCACCAATGGGAAAATGAGTAAAAAGAAGGCAACAAACGTCAAAAGTCCATAAATTGAAAATAATATCTTGAGCAAATGCATACGATTAGAAGAATTAAACAACGAATATATACCATTCGGTTGGAAGCCAAAATGCTTAAAATCAATCTGTTTTAGCTTGAAAAATGGATATTTGTGGCCAATAATTAAAATACTAACACCGGTTAATAAAAAACTGCACATAAAATGTGTTGATTTTATATGAAAACCCTTACCTTTGCCGTCCTAAATTCGGGATATATGTTAGCAGTAGTAAAAATTGCAGGTCAGCAATTTAAAGTTAAAGCAGGCGATAGCTTGTATGTACCACATCTAGAAGGCAAAAGCGGAGACGCTGTTGAATTTGCTGATGTACTTTTAACAGACAACGGTGGAACTGTTGCTGTAGGTGCTGCAGTTAAAGCAGTGGTAAAAGCTGAAATTGTAAGCGACCTTGTACAAGGCGATAAAGTAATTGCCTTTAAAATGAAAAGAAGAAAAGGTTTCCGTAAAAAGCACGGACATCGTACCCATTACACAAAAATTAAAGTAACAGAAATCGCATAATTGAGTTTTG
The DNA here is from genome assembly GCA_049314655.1 of Ferruginibacter sp. GTDB lineage: Bacteria > Bacteroidota > Bacteroidia > Chitinophagales > Chitinophagaceae > Ferruginibacter. Next base: position 6,792 of record JBMOEQ010000012.1, read on the forward strand.
CAGTAATGCGAAATGCTCATTTATTAAGAATTCATTGTCTTTAAAAAATAAAATAAATAGTTTACAATGGCACATAAAAAAGGTGAAGGTTCCGTAAAAAACGGCCGCGATTCACAAAGTAAAAGATTAGGCGTAAAGATCTACGGAGGTCAACCTGCATTAGCGGGTAATATCATCGTACGTCAACGTGGTACTGTTTATCATCCTGGTAAGAATGTAGGTTTAGGTAGAGACTTTACCATCTTCGCACTTACTGACGGTGTAGTAGAATTTAAAAGAGGAAAGGGCGATAAGAATTTTATTTCGGTGAAAGCTGCAGAAGCAACTGCTTAAAAAATAAAAGTTTTTTTTGGCAAATAAAAAAATGTTTTTATTTTTAAGTATTATTTACTAACCATTTAAATTCTAAAAACATGGCAACTGCAAAAAAAGCGGCTAAAAAAGCTGCTCCAAAAAAAGCCGCACCAGCTAAGAAAGCTGCTCCAGCAAAAAAAGCTGCTCCTAAAAAAGCTGCTGTTAAAAAAGCTGCTCCAGCTAAGAAAGCCGCTCCAGCAAAAAAAGCTGCTCCAGCTAAGAAAGCTGCTCCAGCAAAAAAAGCTGCTAAGAAAGCTGCTCCTAAAAAGAAATAAGCTAAGCTTTTCTAAGAATTTAATACTAAGTCCCGGTTTTTACCGGGACTTTTTAATTGGTACCATCTCACTATCGCTTTTACTTTTTACGTCCACACCATCTATCTTTGAATTCTTTATAAATTTGGCGAATGGACAATTATCAAATAGCAGAATACTTTTCTTTATTAGGCAAACTGAGTGATATACACGGTGAAAACAGTTTTAAAACGAAAGCTTATGCAGCTGCAGCTTTTGCTATTGAAAAACTACCCACCCCATTAACTGAAATACCTAAAACATCCATTGCAGGATTAAAAGGCATTGGCGCATCTTCCGCCGCAAAAATTATTGAACTTTTAGAAAATGGAAAGATCGAAGCCTTAGACCAACTGATACAAAATACACCCGAAGGCATTTTAGAAATGATGCAAATCAAAGGCCTTGGTCCAAAAAAAATTACTACCATTTGGAAAGAAATGGAGATTGAAAGTATCGGCGAATTACTCTATGCCTGCAAAGAAAACAGGTTAAAACTGTATAAAGGATTTGGCGAAAAAACACAACAGCAAATTGCCGAAACCATTGAATTTTATTTTAGAAGCAAAGGCAGTTTTTTATATGCGCAAATTCATGCATTAGCACCGGAGATAAAAAGTTTCTTCGAAAAGCTATTCCCCAACACAATTATACAATTTACTGGCGCATACACTCGACAGAGCCCTGTAATCAATACCTTAGATCTGGTTATTCCTTTATCCATTGATACAATTATTACACAGCTTAAAAAAGTATCAGAATTTTCTACAATTGAAAATGATGAAACTACTGTTCAATTTATTGCAGGTACAGGAATTAAATTTTGCATCCATAGTTGCACTTCCGAAACAAGATTAAAAACAGTATTTCAACACAATGGGTGTACAGCATTTGTACAGTATTTTGAACAGTGTTTTACTACAATAGATTATGCTTCTTTAAAAGATGAAACTGAAATTTTTGAAGCTGCAGGCATTGCTTATATACCGCCTTGCAGAAGAGAAAATTCATCCTATATAGATTTTGCAAAAACAAACAGCCTTCCTCCACTTATTGAAACCGATAGTATTAAAGCAATCATCCACAGTCATAGTAATTGGAGCGATGGTAGTAACAGTATAGAAGAAATGGCCCTTGCAGCAAAAGCAAAAGGGTTAGAATATTTGGTATTATCAGATCATAGTCAATCGGCTTTTTATGCAAATGGACTAAAAGAAGATCGCATCAAGGCACAACACCAATTGATTGATGAACTGAATGAGCAGTTATTTCCCTTCAAGATTTTTAAAAGTATAGAATCGGACATTTTAAATGATGGCAGTTTAGATTATAGCGATGCTATTCTATCTACATTCGATTTAGTAATTGCATCGGTACATTCGAATTTAAAAATGACAGAAGAAAAAGCCATGATGCGTTTATTGAATGCTATTGAAAATCCATACACTACAATATTAGGCCATCTTACCGGCCGTTTATTGTTAAGCAGAAAAGGATACCCTATTAACCATGAACAAATTATAGAAGCATGCGCCCAGCATCATGTTGCGATTGAATTAAATGCACATCCCAGCAGATTAGATATAGATTGGAGTTTTATAGATTTGGCTTTAGAAAAAGGCGTGTATATCTCTATTAATCCCGATGCACATGAATTGATTGGATTTGAAGATGTTCAATATGGAGTAGCTGCGGCTCAAAAAACATTACTCACCCCCCAAAGAAATTTAAGCAGTTTCAGTTTGGTTGAATTTGAACAATACTTATCTAACAGAAAAAAATAAATAGGTTACAATGCTTCCAATTGTTGTTGGATGCTTTTCTTCCAATCGGCTTGAGCTACTTTGTCAATGGCATTATTGGTTTGGGTATCGTATTGTAATTGATAATCGTGCATTTCATTTACCATTTCATTGTATATCGAATTGATGACCGATTTATAATTGGTTACCGTAAAATTAGCCCCTTTCAATTTTTGAATAAACCGATTGGCTATAAGATAACTGATATCAAAATGCAATTGTTCGTGTGATAAGATGTATGCATTTTTCCCTTCGGCTTTCATCCAAGACTTATTAGGATGAAAATGACAATACACATTGATATTAATGGATGCCTCATCTCCTAATCTTCTAAAGCCAAGATTATATCCAAAGCCCGATTGCGTAATAGCTACTGCATCCACATCAAGTTCTGGTATACTTTGAAAATTTTTAATAGTAAGTAATCCTCCTTTTACATAAGGAATAGCCAATGGATAAGCAGCTTGAGGCTTTGTAGTATAAGCAACCGTAACCTTTAATTGCTGTGCATGTAAAGGCTGAAAACGAATCAGTATAAAAAACAAACAGATAACTAGGCGGTGCATTATTAAAAATAAGTAATCTCTATTGTTATTTCTTTTTATACAACAGTTGACTGAAGAATTTTGCAACGTCTTAACAAAAGGATGGCTAATGATTTGCTACGACTCAATATAGTTTAGATCTTTCCCAAAAGTTTCTTCTGTAAACCAAGCTGCAACAATACTGATGCACATAACAATTACTCCGGTTATCCATCCTGCGGTAAGCATGCTACCGGTAACAAATTCTAACGATTTAAACAATAAGAGCATGATAGGCAACGCACCTCGTACCATATTGGGCACTGTAGTGGCTGCGGTGGCCCTTAAATTGGTTCCAAACTGTTCGGCAGCCATAGTTACAAAGATGGCCCAAAAGCCTGTACCGAAGCCCAAAGCGGCGCAAATCAGATACATACCAGCTGCACTTCCATTTTGTTGATTGAAATAAAAGAATATGGCAATCATGGTAAGTACATAAAAAAGAAAGAGTGCTTTTTTTCTACTCCTCAACCAATGACTAACAAACCCCACTAATACATCGGCAAAAGCAATAGCCACATAAGCATACATGGTAGACTTTTTAGGCAATACAGTTTCCGAAATGCCAAATGCTTTTCCAAAATCGTTCGAAAAGGCTACCAAAATTCCAATAACATACCATGTGGGTAAACCAATTAATATGGCCAACATATATTTCTTGAACCGTTGTTGATTGGTAAAAAACATAAAGAAATTTCCACGGGCTACTTTCATTTCTTTTACCTTATTGAACATACTGCTTTCAAAAACAGAGATGCGTAAAATGAGTAAACAAAATCCTAATCCGCCTCCAATGAAATAGCAATTGCGCCAATGAAAGTTTTGAGAAATGAAATATGCAGCAACAGCACCGGTTAATCCTATACCGGCCACTAAAGAAGTACTTAAGCCACGTTTATCTTTATGAATCAATTCGGCCACCAATGTAATGCCGGCACCCAATTCGCCCGCCAATCCTATACCTGCAATAAAACGAGTTAATGCATACTGGTTGGGTGTTTGCACAAATCCATTTACAATATTGGCAACCGAATATAAAATGATGGATCCAAACAGTACACTTAATCTTCCGCGCTTATCGCCCATAATGCCCCAAATGATTCCACCTATCATTAGTCCTAACATTTGAATACTAATGATAAACTCGCCTTCGGATTTTACCATTGCATCAGATAGGCCCAAGTCTTTTAAACTTTCTACTCGTACAATTTGAAAAAGGAGCAAATCGTAAATGTCTACAAAATAGCCTAAAGCCGCTACTAAAACAGTAAGCGAAAAAATGGAGGAAGATTGTTTCATAGAAACTAAGCAGTCGTTGTTTTTTTCTTTCCGAAAAATAATTTGATCAAAACCGGAGCTGTGGTAATCAATACAATTCCTAACACGATAACTTCAAGATGCGATTTTAAATCAAATCCAAATTGAGCTAATATCCATTTTTGTAAAAAGTGCCCGGCTAAAATCATGCTGCTTACCCAAGCAATACTACCGAGAATATTATAGTACATGAATTTCTTTTTATCCATTTCTACAATACCGGCAACAATGGGCGCAAATGTTCTAATTAAAGGTAGAAAACGTGCACCTACAATGGCAATGGCACCATGTTTTTCATAGAAATCATGCGCTTGTTGTAAATAACGCTTTTTAAAAATAAAGGTATCCTTCCAACTGTAAATAGATGGTCCAACTTTTTTACCAAACCAATAGCCTAGTCGATTGCCTAAGATACCTGCAAGCGAAACCAATCCAATTAAAATGAGTAAATCTAACCATTCGTTTCTGATGCCACCTAAGCCTATTAAATTTAAAAACTCGTAACTCAATCCAGGGTGGGTTAATCCGGTTGCTGCATCTTTAACTTCATGCGCAAAAATACCGGCAACAAATAACAAGCTATCTCCGGGAAGAAAAAAGCCGGCGAACAAACCTGTTTCTGCAAATACTACAAATAACAATAACCACAATCCGCCATGTTCAATATAAAATTGGGGTTGTAATAATTGCATCCAATTAAACGATAAAATAATAAAGTCGAGCATAGAATAAGATATTATGAAACGTTTTCCGATGAACCTTCTAATGAATTTTCTAATTTACTTACTACTGCGGTTGCAATGCTATTACCAACAACATTGGTTGCACTTCTACCCATATCTAACAATGGATCTATCCCTAACAACAAAGCAATACCGGCTTCTGGTATATTAAAGGTAGCCAAAGTTCCGGCGATAACCACCAAGGATGCACGTGGAACACCTGCAATTCCTTTACTGGTTAACATTAATACCAATAACATCGACAATTGTGTTGGCAAAGGAATATGCATACCATAACTCTGTGCAATAAATAAAGATGCAAAAGTCATGTACATCATACTACCATCCAAATTAAACGAATAGCCTAAGGGTAAAACAAAACTTACAATTTTATCCTTGCACCCAAAACGTTCCAACTCTAACATCGTTTTAGGAAATGCAGCTTCACTGCTTGAAGTACTGAATGCCAACAAAATGGGTTCTTTCATTCTGCGAATAAGATCAAATACCCGTTTGCGAATAAATAATGAACCTGCAAGAATTAAACAAATCCAAAGTATCAATAAGCCAAAATAAAATTCGCCGATAAAGATGGAATAGGTAGTTAAAATGCCCATGCCTTGTTTGGCAATTATAGCTGCCATTGCACCAAAAACAGCAAGCGGTGCAAAATTCATTACATAACCGGTAACTTTTAAAATGATATGTGCTGTAGCATCTAAAGCCCTTACAACAGGCTTTGCCAAATCGCCTAAAGCAGCAGCGGCAACACCAAAGAAGAGTGCAAAAACTACAATTTGTAAAATTTCATTTTTAGCCATTGCATCTACTACACTCGCCGGAAATACATGATAGAAGAAATCTTTAATAGATAATGCGGCTTTATCAATGCCGGTATTTACATTGGCATCGGGTAAAATAAGGTGCATAGTTTTACCGGGTTCAAACAAATTCACCAATATCATACCCAATAATAAACTGAGTAAGGATGCAGAAATAAACCATAATAAAGTTTTGCCACCAATTCTTCCTACCGAACTGATATCACCGAGTTTAGCAACCCCAACCACCAATGTAGTAAACACCAATGGCGCTACAATCATTTTAATTAAACGTAAAAAGATATCGGCTAAAATTGTAAACCAATCTAATTGTTTATCGCGCTCTTTAATAACTGCCGATTTTTGACTACTTACAAATGCTCGTTGCTGTTTTAAGGTTTTATAGGCATCTCCGGTAGAATCGGTTAGTAATGCAATTTTCTCATTCACCGATTTAAGCGAATCATTCAATCCTTTCAAGCTTTGTAAAGGTTGCGTTTCATTATCGGTTAAGAGTACATTATTTTCAATTTCCTTTTTCTGTGAAGTAAGTTGTGCTTGTATTGCCGTTAACTGTTTGTATTGAACCGAATCTTTTACGGTTTCATAAGGTTTCATTTTGGCAGAGAGGTGTTGTAATTGAAGCTCTGCATTGGCAATACGGGCATTATTATCACCTACATAATATTTATTTAAGAAGAAGCCCGCTACTATTCCTAATACTAAAGCAATTCCAATAAATAGTGTAAGTCGGTTTTTACCTGCGGGTTTAATTTCCATACCATTGTTTAATGTCGCAATATAATATTTAATGTGCTTCAAGCCCTCTACAAACAAAAAAATACAAGTGGAACTGTAGTTAACGATATAATCCTTAATTTTCCAAAATATAATATTTTATTAAACCAACCTACATTATGAGTTTATTTGTTAAGAAGCCATTAGAACAGATATTGGCGCAGGCTGCTGATAACGAAAAAGGGTTAAAAAGAACCTTAGGAGCAGGCAACCTGATTGCATTGGGTATTGGCGCCATTATTGGTGCCGGTTTGTTTGTTAGAACAGCCGCAGCATCTGCAGAAGCTGCCGGTCCAGCGGTAACTTTATCTTTCATTGTTGCTGCAATTGGTTGTGCTTTTGCCGGATTATGTTATGCCGAGTTTGCTTCCATGATTCCTATTGCAGGTAGTGCTTATGCCTACTCTTATGTAACCATGGGCGAATTGGTAGCATGGATTATTGGATGGGCCTTAATCATGGAATATGCATTGGGTGCGGCCACCGTATCTATCGCATGGAGCGAGTACCTCAATAACCTACTGGGAGGCGGGATACCTTATGAATGGTGCCACTCGCCTTTTGAAACCTTACATAAAGTTACGGGTGATGCAGTAGCTCAAATTACAGCCGTTATACCGGAGGCTTCTAAAGCCCTTAAAAATGGAGTGATGCTTTTAACAGATGATCAATTTAAAACACTCCCTGCAAATTTAGCAGCACAAGTTCAAAACACTAGTGGCATTTTAAATGCACCGGCTTTAGTGATTTTACTTTTATTAACGATGTTATTGATTAAAGGCACACAAGAATCGGCCTTTGTAAACATGATTATTGTATTTGTAAAAGTGGCCATCGTTTTATTATTCATTGGATTTGGATGGCATTTCATTAAGCCTGAAAATCATACACCTTATTTAATTCCTGCCGGAACACCAGGCCATGAAGGTATTTTTAAACATGGATGGGGCGGTGTTTTAGGTGGCGCAGCCATTGTATTCTTTGCCTTTATTGGTTTTGATGCTGTGAGTACTGCCGCACAAGAAGCTAAAAATCCAAAACGCGATATGCCCATTGGTATTTTAGGTTCATTGGTGGTATGTACCATTTTGTATATTTTATTTGGACATGTACTGACCGGTGTAGCCAATTATCAAGAATTTAAAACTGCTGGTAAAGAAGCTTCTGTTGTTTACGCTATTCAAACTTATATGAAAGGATACGAGTGGTTAGCTACCAGTGTAACCATTGCAATTTTAGCAGGATTTTCTTCTGTGATATTGGTGATGCTAATGGGACAAAGTCGTATTTTCTATACCATGAGTAACGACGGCTTAATTCCAAAAGCGTTTGGCGAATTACACCCTAAATACAAAACACCATTTAAAGCCAATTGGATATTGTTTGTATTTGTTGGTTTATTTGCTGCATTTGTACCAGGTAGTGTTGCAGGTGATTTAACCAGCTTTGGAACTTTATTTGCATTTGTATTGGTAAGTATTGGCGTACTTATTTTAAGAATTAAATCGCCCCATATTGAACGTCCGTTTAGAGCGCCTTTAGCTCCGGTTGTTTCTATTTTAGGTGCATTAATTTGTTTGGGTATGATTGTAGCTTTAGATCTTCAAACCCTTAAAGTTGCATTTGGCTGGATGGCCATTGGCTTAGTGGTTTACTTTGCTTATAGCAGAAAAAGAAGTAAGCTCAATCATCCTGATGCTTAAAAAAATAATATTACTATTAAAAATCCTCTCCGTTAAAAGAGAGGATTTTTTTATGAGATTTATGCAGCCCGATATAAAATAGTTTATGTTGATAGGAATAAAATTTTCAATAAGAAACGAAGTATACTATTATTCCTTACTACGCTGAAATGATAGTATAATTTGAAACAGATAACTTATGGCAACAACCAAAATAGCGCCAATTAAATTTAGCCATAAGAAAGAGATAACATCGGCCAAAAAAATTGCGATTACCAAACATTCGGCAACAATTGCAGCCCAAAAAACGGCATTGCCTTTTATGTATTTTATTCCCAATGCCACTAAAAAAATCCCCAACATCACACCATAAAAAAGGGAGCCCAAAATATTTACGGCTTCAATTAAACTATTGCCAATATTATGGGCAAACATGGCTACGATGATTGAAAAAACACCCCAACCAAAACTATACCATTTAGAAAGGGCATATGCAGCTTTCTCGGAGGGAGGTTGCGTAACAATCTTCTGATGAAAATCTACCATTGTGCTTGAGGCCAATGCGTTTAATGCCGCAGCAATACTACCCCACGCTGCCAGAAAAATTACGGCAATCAATAAGCCAACCAATCCTTTAGGTAGATAATCAACCACAAAACGCAAAAAGATATAATTGGTATCGTTGGTATCTTCCCCGGGTAACGCTTTTTTCATTACCGATTTATAAGCATTGCGTAAACTATCGGATTGTGTATAATTTTTTGTTAACCGAGCTGTAGTATATGCTTGCTCTATTTGCTGTAGTTGTGTACCATATGATGTTTGAATAGCTTCGGAACGTTTTACTTGATCAAAATAAATAGGTGCTTTATGATGGAGATAAAATGCAAAAACCAAAATCCCTAATAACAGAATAAAAAACTGCATGGGTATTTTAATCAACCCATTCATCAGTAAGCCTATTTTACTTTCGCGATCACTTTTAGCGGTGAGGTATCTCCCAACCTGACTTTGATCGGTACCAAAATAACTCAATGCCAAAAAGAAACCGCCTATTAAACCACTCCAAATATTGTATTTATCCTTCCAATCAAAATGCCCATCTTTTACTCCGGTAGTTATGATATTCATTTTGCCCAAAGATCCGGCAGATTCAATGGCTGATAAAAATCCCATCCCTTCAGGCAACATACTTACAACAATATACCCGGCCAAAAACATACCGCACAAAATAATAATGAGTTGTAATTGTTGTGTGTAAGCTACGGCTCGGGCACCGCCACTAATGGTGTAAATAATGAGTAAGCCTCCCATTATTAAGTTAGTGAGATAAATATTCCAACCCAATAATGAACTGATGATGATAGAAGGCGCATAAATACTTAAACCGGTAGATAATCCCCTAGATATTAAAAACAATGCTGCAGTAAATGATCTTGTTTTTAAATCGAACCTATGCTCTAAATATTCATAGGCCGTGTACACTTTTAATTTGCTAAAAACGGGCACAAAAAATATACAGATCACCACCATTGCAATGGGTAATCCAAAATAATATTGTACAAATCGCATTCCATCGGTGTAGGCTTGTCCGGGTGCACTGATAAATGTTATAGCACTCGCTTGCGTACCCATAATACTCAACAAAACTAAATACCAAGGCATACTTCTATTACTCAAAAAATAGCCTTCCATATTTTTCGACGCTCTACTTTTATAGATGCCGTAAATAATGATGGAAACAAGTGTTACACAAAGTATGATCCAATCAACTACACTCATGCTTAAACAATTAAAGTATATTATTGAAATGGATTAAAATAATTGGTTAACCAATTAAACCCTGCTATCAATACAATTAAAAATGCAATTACCAATGCATACCATTTAATCCAATATTGCTTTTGTTGTGACATTACTTATCCTTTTTTTAAATGTACAGCCGATTGAACTTTGGGAATCTTTTTAAATGATGATTGCTTTTTTTGTGGTGATTTTTGTAGGGGCGAAGCCAGTAAATTAGCAAATAATTTATACGCACCACGTACGCCTGCCGGCAATTGCCTAAAGAATGCTAAACCGGTATACACGAATTTTCCTTTACCATAATTGGTTACAATCAAACTACCGTCTTGATCGGTTTCTCCAAAATCGTGCATACTAATGATGCGTTGATAATTGCTATCAATTTTATCGGCATGATAAATACTTCTTTCTTGTACCCAACCTTCAAAATCAACCTCGGTAATAATGTTAGGATAATTCAAAACAGGATGATTGGGAATTAAAAACTTAACAGCGGCATTTTCATCTGTAATTCTATTTCTTGTTATGTTGAAAGGATAGGGTGCAATATTGGCTTTTGCATTTCCTATTGAATTATTCATATTGTATTGCACCAATAATACCCCGCCTTGTTGCACATAATTCATCAAATCTTGATACTGCTTACTCAACACTTCATTGGTATTATAAGCCCTAATTCCGGTAACCACAGCATCAAAATTTTTCAACTGGGCTAATTTTAAGTCTTCATTTTTTAATACCGTTACAACATAGCCCATTTGTGTTAAAGCTTCTACAACTTTGTCTCCAGCGCCAGGGATATAGCCAATTTTTTTACCCGCAATTTTCAAATCAGGAAATACCAATTTTGATAAGGTTGGTTTGTAATAGCGTATGGTGGGCACATGATCGTACTGAATTAAGCGGTGATAAGTTGCAGGATAAGATTTTCCATCTTGTTGAATCAATGCCTCAACAGTAGCACCTTTACTCATTTCAGCATCTAAACCATAGGCCATTTCTATATTCAATGGCACCCCTTTTTTTATAGCAAGTTTTTGATAGTTTGTTTCAGCTATTATTTTTCCGGATTGAAGTTTTTCAAAAGCCAATATATGTACGCCTTGCTCCATATCTTTATTAGCAATTAAGGTTAAATCGGTGTGCATAGAATCGCCCAAATTATAGATATACACTTCTTTACTAAATTTTAATTCGGCAGCAGGTATAACATTTAAAGGCTGGTATAATTCGCCTTTTACAGGATCGGTGAATTTATAACGAATGGGCTTTATGTATGAAAACGATTGATTGCCCATTTCAATATTAAATTGTACTGAAAGGGGATTGTTTTCTGCTTTACCAATGAGGTTTTGATCATCAACCACAAAGCTGCCCTTTTCCATTGGTTGTACTAACCAATAAGGCTGTGTAACATCAATAGCTGCAGGCATGGCAATTGCTACACCGATATTATGATTTATATTATTGCCAATTGATTTAAAAACAAAATTGCTATCATAAAATTGCACAGTTGCTTTGGAGATGTTTAAACCCAATCTATTATTTAATGTAAGATTGAATTTTAAACTATCTCCTTTTACAGCAGTTGCGCTATTGGTTGTTGCTTCAATGAATAAACCGCCGCAACGTTCAATGAGCGACAGTATTTCTTCTGATTTTTTATTGCGCCAATACGCATCAGGCACTTTCATAACGGCAGTATGCAAACGAATTAATGCAGAAACAGATGCCTCGGGATGAAAGGGAGAAAAACTTTGCACAATAGAATCTACTTGAAGTTGAAGCGCAGCAAAGCCCGGAATTCTATCCCAAGTAATATTTACCTCATCGGTTAATAGTTGAGTAGGTTTAGTGCCTTTTATCGTTTCAAAATATTCGAGCGTACTGCCGCGTTGTGCGGGTACACCAAAACCCTGACTTTTATGCTGGCTTCTGCTTAGGCTTGCCAACTCACCATAACTTTTTCCAAGCAATGGGTTGTACATGCCCACTTCTATTTTAAATTGATCTTCTTTTTGGGTGTTGGTATTACCAAAGTTGAACGTGTTCCACAACATTCTTTTCGCTTGCCAAGTACTTACGCCGTATTTAAATTGTTCGGGAAATTTGTTAGGATCGGCAGCCGCTTCATAAGCTTCGCGTGCCAAAATTCCAGAAGCCGAATGGTGTCCATGCCCTGCCCTACTATCTTCAGGAAAACGAGCAATAATTACATCGGGTTTAAAATTTCTAATCACCCATACCACATCAGCCAACACTTTATTGTGGTTCCAAACAGCCATGGCTTCTTCCGAATTTTTTGAAAAACCAAAATCATAAGCGCTGGTAAAAAATTGTTCGGCACCATCAATATTTCTGGCGGCAAGTAACTCTTGGGTACGTATCAATCCTAATTCTACACCTTGTTCATCGCCTATTAAATTTTGTCCGCCATCGCCACGGGTTAAACTTAAATAACCGGTACGCAATAATTTTTCATTAGAGAGATAGGCAAGCAATCGTGTATTTTCATCATCGGGATGTGCTGCGATATATAACACAGATCCCAAAACATTCAGTTTTTTAAGTTGAAGCAAAAGCTCAGAAGCCGTATATGATTTTGGCGTTTGAGCAACAGTTGTACAATGAAATAAAACACTTCCAAAGAAAGCAAGCAATAAACGCATTTAAAAAAGTTAAAATTGTAAAATGATACATGAAGCCGAGTAAACTCAACTTTAATAGGTTATAGTCTTATGGGTGTTATTCTTTAATTTTCACAAAATGATAACCGCCTTTTACTGCACCCCATACTTGTTTATCGGCATTATTCCATCCCCTATCCCAACTGATTAATTCTTCTGCTTTAATCACTACTTCACTGGTTGCATAATTGGCTCCCCTTAAAGTACTTAAACATTCTTTTCCTGGAGTTGCACCATAAAAGTCACCCGTCTTATTCTTATGTAAATAAATGGCACATCCTAGTCTATCAATTAAAGAATCTGTAAGTAACTCACCAAAAATTTCGGGATGTTGCCAACCGCCAGCAAATCTTAAAGGCGCATTCATTTCATATACTTTACTTACTAATGTTTTTTTATCTTGTTGATATACATGATAAATTCTTTGTCGATATGGTTTATTCAATGCACTTGCTGTTGCCTGCTCAACATACAACCAATAGCCATCGGGTTGCTCGGGCCAAATACGCGTCATGTGTAAATGGATATTAAAAAAAGCAGAATCTTGTTTGGATTGTAACTCGCTATTAAAACTTCCACACATTCTATTCTTTAAATTTTCGAGATCGTCCTTTTTTAATTTTTTTTGAGCATGCACCGAAAATGAGCACATTACTAAAAGAATCCAAAAATGTTTCATCTATAAAGTTTTTAATGTGTTATATAATTATTTGCAAAGAAAAACAGCATTACTAAACAACAGTTTGCCATTTTCCCAAAAATTTCTAAAGAGTGGATTATCGCCCAAATATATTATAATGCCTTTGCCCATTGGTTGGGTTCCAAAAATCAATGCATCTTTAATTCTCTCTTTTAGTTTAGAACCTACAAAACCGGCAAGCAAATTATCTTTCTTTACAACACCTACATTCCACCCCTCTTTTAAAAATTCAAACAAATTATCATCTTGTTTCAAAGAATAATAATTTTTGCCAATACCAAAACTAAGTGGATGCGTTTCGTCCATTTCGATATTGAACAAAGCACCCGCAATGAAATTCTTTAAGCCTTCTTGTTCGCTGCCGGCATATTTTTTTAAATCGGCATAAGGTGTAGAAATAGAATCTTCTTTTTTATCCTCCTCTATTTTTTTCAATTTAATACCCCAATCGTTTGCGGCCATTTGTGCTACTACCGATTCTAATGCTATAATTTTTCCGCCACTGCGAACCCAATTTTTTAAATCTGCCCCTGTTTCTTTATCGCCCAAAAACTTATATCTCCCATTAGGCAAAATGAGCACATCAAAATTTTTAAGATTGGATGCTGCAAAATCTTCTTGATTAATTAAAGTAATGGGATATTGTAAATATTGATCAAAATAATGCCATACTTCTCCTGCCGATTCGGGCGAAATATTATTTCCGGTGAGCATAGCCACACGAGGTGCATGAATTAATTTTACTTTTTCACTACCAAAATCAAATCCGGTTTCCATAAAACCAGTTGATACCGGATCTATAGTAACTGCATATTGTTGCGCAGCTTCCAATAAAGTATTGAGTTTATTTTCATTGCTCTTTTTGAGCACAATTATGGTTCCTGCTTTATACGATTTTCCATCTACAGAAAAATCTCTTTCGGCATAGCGTACTTTCATTCCGGATTGAACAATAGCTGCTAAAAAACGGGCATCTTCAAACGATTGATATGGTATTAAATAGCCATAACTAGTATTGGGTAATTGTACTCTAGCAGGCTTTTCGGCATATCGCACTGAAGCTACTTTTTCTTTAGATGCATAGGTTTGTAATCCAAATGCATAGGGTAACGACCATGCAGTAATATCATAAGTAGCCGAATCTACCAATTTACTTTTGGGTTCAAATAACACATTGGCTAAAATACCTTTTGGTTGTGCGGTTTGTACAACGATAGCACCGGTAGCATTGAAACTTTCTTCTTTTCCGGTAAAATAATTAAATCCTTTTGCGTTGTTTAGCGTAGAAATGCCATATTCAATACCATTGGCATCCAATAACTTTTTCAATGCAGTCATTTTATTGGAATTGGTATTGGCAATAACATAACTTTTATATAGTGCTGCATTTCCATTTCTGGCATTATCAAAAAACTGTTTAAAAGCGTTCATCACTTGATCATTACTTTTTGAAGCCATTTCGATGGTGCTCATGGTAGTAGTAAAATGATGTTCAATTCTATCCAATAAAGTAAGTGTATCGCCTTCATTGGTGATTACAGCGCTGGAAGATTGACTATGCCCTGCTTGTTCAAACGTCATGCCCACACTTCCATTATAAGAGGGGTAAGTATCGCCATAAGCGGGATAAAAAAGATCAAAAAATTCACGGGTAAAATACAACCATCCGTTGGCATCAAAATAACGGGCATTATTTTTTCCTATTGCGGTTTGAAAACTTCGTTGAAAAGGAGTTATGGCTTCGTGATAAGGTTGTGCAGCCGGAGCAAAATAGTACGGATTATTAATCATTTGCTCATGATAATCGCTATGAATTTGGGGCATCCATTGATTATACTGCACCATTCTTTGTTGGGTTTCAATTTGGGTTTGCCAAGACCAGTCGCGGTTTAAATCAAAATTATAATGATTGGTTCTTCCACCGGGCCAAGGTTCATTGTGCTCTCGAGCAACTAGTGCAGGATTTACATTGGCACCGCGCATTTGAGTAATCCAATGTACATATCTATCCCTTCCATCCGGATTTAAACATGGATCAATAATAACCACTACATTTTGAAGATATTTTTTTGCAGCAGCATTTGAAGGATCAAGTAATTGAAACAATACTTTCAACGCAACTTCACTACTGCTGGCTTCATTACCATGTACATTATAACTTAACCAAACAATTGATGGCGCACGAACATCTCCGGGTTTATCATTTAACATTCCGGTTAACCGTAAATTGTTTTTCCGAATATCTTCTAATTTTTGCAAATTTTCGGGAGCGGTTATGAATGCCAATAACAAAGGCCGACCTTCATTGGTAGTGCCGTACTGCATTAACTGCATTGCCTTAGATTGTACAGTGGCAGCATATTGGAAATACTCAACAATTTTATAATGCGGTGTATATTTACTGCCTAAAGGATAACCTAAAAAAGCATCCGGACTTTTTAATGTTTGAGCAAAAGCACTACAACCAATGAACAGCACCCAAATAGAAAGCACCAATTTTTTATGCATACAAATAAATTTATTCAGCCGTTTGGTAACGGAAAAATTATGGTTAATGATTAAAACAACATCCGGTTTAGGATTGATGGCAGTGTTAATGATGACCACTGTATCAACAAGTGCACAATTTAATCCTTATCAATACCCTACACAAAAAAATGTGCAAAGCTCAAAAGGTGCTGTAGTAGCAGCCCATCCTTTAGCAGCTGAAGTTGGCTTATCTATTTTAAAAAAAGGCGGAAATGCTGTTGATGCTGCAATTGCAACACAATGGGCATTAGCCGTAGTATATCCCGGTGCCGGAAATATAGGAGGTGGTGGTTTTATGGTAGCTCGATTAAAAAACGGAAAAAATATTGCCCTAGACTATAGGGAAAAAGCCCCTCAATTGGCAAATAAGGATATGTATTTAGACAGTGCAGGCAACCCCATTGAAGGTTTATCTGAAAATGGGGCACTCGCATCGGGCGTTCCCGGTACCGTTGCAGGTTTATATGCATCGTTGAAATATGCCCGTTTGCCTATGAAAGCGTTACTTGCACCTGCTATTGAATTAGCCGAAAAGGGTTTTGCAATTACCGAACGCCAGGCAAGAGAATTGAATCAATTAAAAAGAGATTTTACTACATTCAATAATTATCCGGTTGCTTTTGTAAAAAAAGAAAGATGGAAAACAGGAGACACATTAATTCAACCCGAACTTGCCGCTACCTTACGAAGAATTGAAAAATCTGGCACTAAAGAATTTTACACGGGCAAAACAGCGCAAATGATTGTTGAAACGATGCAATCCGGTAAAGGCATCATCAGTTTAAACGATTTAAAACAATATAAAGCCGTTGAAAGAAAGGCTCTAACTTTTACATATAGAGGCTATGCTATTATGAGCATGCCTTTGCCGAGTAGTGGCGGTATTATTTTACAACAAGTGCTTAAAATGATAGAACCTTATGAGATAGCGTCAATGCCTTTTCAAAGTGCCGAATCGGTTCAATTGATTACAGAAGCCGAAAGAAGATCATTTGCCGATAGAGCTGCATATTTGGGCGATGCCGACCAAGTAGATGTACCGGTAAAACAACTCCTCGATTCTACCTATTTAAGCAATAGAATGAAAGATTATATTCCGGGTAAAGCCGGTAATAGTGTTGCCACAAAAGCGGGAGTTATTCCTGAACATGAGGAAACAACACATTTGAGTGTTATTGATCAATGGGGAAATGCAGTTTCCGTTACCACCACATTAAACGGATCTTACGGAAGCAGAGCCGTAGTAAAAGGAGCAGGATTTTTATTGAATAATGAGATGGACGACTTTAGCATTAAACCTGGATTTCCGAATATGTATGGTGCAGTTGGTGCCAAAGCCAATGCTATTGCTCCGGGTAAACGGATGTTAAGCAGCATGACGCCTACTATTGTATTAAAAAATCAACAACCGTTTATGGTAGTTGGCACACCGGGAGGAACAACCATCCCTACAAGTGTGATACAATCGGTAATTAATGTTATTGATTACAATATGACTGCGGCTGATGCAGTTAACAAACCAAAATTTCATCATCAATGGCTACCTGATGAAATTTTCATTGAAGATGATTTCAATAAAGACACGGAAAAACAATTAAAAGAAATGGGCTACACACTTAAGCACCGTGGATCTATAGGCAGAACAGAATTGATAAAAATTACAACAACCCCAAAAAAGACAATTGAAGCCGCTGCTGATAAACGTGGGGATGATCATGCAGCAGGACAGTGATGACAATAGTGGAACAATAGTTTAGAAGTTGAGGGGTTTAGGGTTTAGTTTGTATCATTAATACTTAAACAACCAGCCCCTTTACAAACTTTATAATCTTTATAAAAAACAGTTTAGAAGTTTAGTGGTTTAGGGTTTAGTTTACATCATTATTATTTAAGCAACCCGCTCCATTACAAACTTTATAATCCTTATAAACACAGTTTAGACGTTTAGGGTTTAGTTTGCACCAGTAATACTTAAGCAATCCGCTCCATTACAAACTTTATAATCTTTATAAACACAGTTTAGAAGTTTAGTGGTTTAGGGTTTAGTTTGCATCATTATTACTTAAGCAACCAGCATCTTTAGAAACTGTATAATCTCCTTAAACTAATAAGAGAATATAGCATTGAACATTCAACGCACAACATTTAACCTTCAATAATACTGTCCTTCGCCCCAAAACCCTATTTTTGCTGCACTTAATTGAATTTATGAAGAATTTTTTTCTGGTGCTTTCATTATTGTTATTGATACAGTTTTCAAATGCACAAACAAGAATTGCTATAAAAGGTGGTTTTAATTATAGTACTGCTGCAGTTAGTCAGGATGGCAAAAAATTGTCAAAAGGTTTTAAATCTGGTTTTGGTTTAGGTATGCTATTTAAAGCGCCTTTTGATGGGGCATTGCACTTTTCGCCCTATGTTGCCTTTAACCAACGAGGTTTTAGTTATCGCCCTAATTCCGGCACTATTACCGAGTACCAAAACACAATTAACTATATTGATATTGTGCCTGCGTTGAGTACCGATTTTGCTTTAGGAGAAAATAGTGTTGTGATTTCTGTTGGACCGCATTTGAGTTACGCATTTTCGGGCAAAGAGAAAAGAACTGAAGCCGGTATTACAACAAAATATCCGATGAAATTTAGTACAGATGGCTATTATGGACCATTTGATTTAGGCTTTAGCTCAAGTCTTGGTTTTCATACAAAAAAATTCTTTGTAGAAGCTGGATTTCAATTGGGCCTATCGAGCATTAATAATGAAGAAGAGTTCGACAACAAAAAAATACAAAACAGAATGCTCAGTTTAAATTTGGGCTACTACCTCAAATAAGGAAGAAAGCCCTCAAAATAAACAACAGCATTGGAAGGATACAATTCATTTGATACCGTAGATTTAACCGTATTGCGTTTAACTTTGGTATCGAATTTGCCTTTATCAGGTAATTGATCAATTTAACACCTAATAACCTAAAGCTGGCGCGGATCTGGAAAATATTAAAACGAATCGTAACAACGGTGCTAGTACTGCTTTTGCTGATCTACACCTTGATCCATTTTACATTTGTTCAAAATTGGATTATTGGCATTGTTACTAGTAAACTTTCTAAAGCATTACATACCGAAGTAAAAATTGACCATGTAGATTATCGCTTCTTTGATAAACTTGAGTTAAAAGGTTTATTGGTTAAAGATTTAAAAAAAGATACCCTCCTCTCTGCAGGTTCCGCTGTAATTGATATTACCGACTGGTTTTTCTTAAAAGATAAGGTTTCAGTAAAACATTTTGCCCTCAATGATGCCTATGTAAACATGCACCGCTCCGATTCGGTTTGGAATTACCAGTTTCTTGTTGATTATTTCTCTAGTCCTAAGAAAAAAAACAGCAAATCTTCAGGAGGTATGGAGTTCGACATAGAGCAAGTAGAATTATCGAATATTAAATTTATTCAGCGAGACGAATGGGTGGGTAATGATAAAATCATTTCCTTAAAAGAATTGAAATTGGTTGCCAATGTGCTAGACTTAAACAACAAAAAAATCAATTTAGACTTACTTCATTTAATACAACCCGAATTTTCTCAAAACGATTATACCGGTAATAGAAAAAAATTAGGTATTAAAAAACGAAAATCGGCACCTTCAACCGAAATACTTCCCTATACTTGGAACAATGATGGATGGGTAATTCTAGTAAAAGAATTGAATATTAAAGATGGAATTTTTAACAATGAAAGAGAAACCGAACATGCACCCTATACCGATCAATTTGATGGGCAACATTTTCAGTTTTCGGGAATTACCGGATCGCTTAAAAATTTAAAATTCGAAAAAGATACATTAACTGCCAATATTCAATTAGCTACTAAAGAAAAATCGGGCTTTGAAGTAAAGAACCTTTCTGCCGCATTAAAATTTACGCCCAAAATCATGGAGTTCAATCAGTTTTTATTGCAAACCGACCGCAGTACACTGAGAAATTATTATTCCATGAGTTATAATGATTTTGAAGACGATATGAGTGATTTCATTTCGAAAGTAAACCTCAATGCCAATTTCGAAAACAGTACCCTTAATAGCGACGACCTAGTATATTTTGCGCCGGAGCTTCGTACATGGAAAAAAATATTCAGCATCAACGGCATTGCAAAAGGAACAATAGATAATCTTACTGCCAAGAAAATGCTGATTAAAACCGGCAATAGTTTAGTAGATGGTTCTATAACTTTAAAAGGTTTGCCTGATATTGACAATACTTTTATTGATTTCAAATCCAACCAATTTCAAACTAATTATAAAGAGCTTACCGATATCATCCCTTCTTTGAAAAATGTTACCCAACCCAATTTGGCCAAATTAGGCAACATTAGTTATGTAGGTAATTTCACCGGCTTTATTAATGATTTTGTAGCATTTGGTGTTATCAATACCAATTTAGGTTTGGTTACTGGCGATATCAATATGAAACTCCCCGATGGAAAACCTGCACAATATTTAGGCAAACTGTCTACCTCCAATTTTCAATTAGGCACATTCATCAATAATCAACAAATTGGCAATGCCACATTCGATGGAATTGTAAAAGGCAGTGGATTTAAAAGCAGTGATATTGCATTGAATTTAGATGGCAATATTAAAAAACTAGGCTTTAATGGTTACGATTATCAGCAAATCAATATCAGTGGCGATTTTAAAAAAAATGTATTCACCGGATTGGCTTCCATTGACGACCCCAATGTAAAAATCAAAAATTTTAAAGGCATCATTAAATTAGATGGCAAAGTACCAGAATTTAATTTTGATGCCGATATCATTGAAGCTTCATTGAAGCCTATTGGTTTAACATTAGATGACTTCAAACTATCAGGGCATGTTAATTTAGATTTTAAAGGAAGTAACATTGACAACTTTTTAGGCGCTGCCAGAGTATATGATGC
>JBMOEQ010000013.1:0-27822 GCA_049314655.1 Ferruginibacter sp.
TGTGAATTGCAGATTATGGCACGAGCAAGAAAAAGTATACGAATTTGAGGAAGTACCGGTTAGTGAAAAAGATGCAGTTGTTAAGCAATTGGCTTTATTAAATTTAGAACGTAATCAATGTATAGATGCCATCAACCAACAATTTGCGGGCATCGTTAATTCAATAAAAAAATAATCTTTTTATATGCATATCAGAAAAAGAACAACCTGTAGGGTATGTGGCTCTCCTTCCCTGAAAAAAGTGATTGACCTTGGACCACAATATCTGCAAGGTTCTTTTGTAAAGCCGGGCAAAGAAATGCCTAGTCATCGTAAAATTGATTGTACGTTGGTGCGTTGTAATCCAGAAGCAGATGAAAATGCTTGTGGCTTATTGCAGATGGAACACTCGGTACCTTCCGAAATTTTGTATGCAGCTTATTGGTACCGTAGTGGAACCAATAATACCATGCGCAATCACTTGAAAGATATTGTGGATAGTGTGGTGGAAACCATTCAAGATAAAAAATATCCTTCTGTATTGGATATTGGTTGTAACGACGGTACCTTATTAGGATATTATCCAAAAGGGTATATTAAATACGGTTGCGATCCTAGTGATGTGGCTCAAGAAGTGAAAGATGCAACTGTTGTTCAAGATATTTTCCCATCAGAAGAATTATTCAGCATTTTAGAAGGCAAGAAGTTAGATGTGATAACATCTATCGCCATGTTCTATGATTTAGAAAATCCGGTTGATTTTGTAAAAGGCATCAAGCGTTTCTTATCTGCTACAGGTGTTTGGGTATTTGAAATGAGCTATATGCCACGTATGCTAGAGTTGGATAGTTATGATACCATTTGTCATGAGCATTTAGAGTTTTACAGTTTGGCGGTATTGGAAACCATTTTGGCTAAAGGCGGTATGAAGTTGTTTAAAATTTCTTTCAATAATATCAATGGTGGAAGCATTCGTTGTTATGCTACCCATAAAGAAAACAGCAGTTTAGATACCAAAGAAAATTACCAATTGATCAATGAAATTCGTCATAAAGAATTTGATTTAGAATTGGATACCGACAAGCCTTATGTTGAATTCCAAGAGCGCATTACCAAATTAAAAGTAGAGTTACACGATTTATTAGTGAAGTTAAAAGCAGAAGGTAAACGCGTTCATATTTACGGTGCATCTACCAAAGGCAATACTATTTTACAATGGTGCGATATTGACCATACATTGGTAGAATATGCAGCAGAACGTAATCCGGATAAATATGGTGCGTTTACGTTAGGCACTAATATTCCCATCATTAGTGAAGCCGAAAGCAGAGCTATGAATCCCGATTATTATTTAGTACTTCCTTGGCATTTTAAAGATGAATTTATCGAAAGAGAAAAAGATGGTTTGGAAAAAGGTACCGGATTTATTTTCCCGGTTCCTACGATTGAGATTTTTAAAAAATAGTTTGATAGCTTATTACCAGCATTTTGGATACTCAAATAGTACCCATAAAAAGTTAACAATGACCATGAAAAAAAAGGTGCTTTTTGTTTCTCATCCAAAAGCTAATTGCGGTGTTTATGAGTTTGGATTAAATTTATCTGAATCTTTACAGCATTCTAAAGATTTATCTGTAGCGCGTATTGAAATCAGTAGTTTAACTGAATTGAATACAGCAATTGAAAAAGAGAAGCCTTCTTTAATTATTTATAACTATCATCCTGCAGTAATGCCATGGATAGCTACTAAAATCTTTAAGGGCTGTTATAGAAACAATGTTGCTAATATCGCAATTCCTCAATTAGGCATCATACACGAAATTACACAGCAAGTTGCAGATACAGCTACCAATTATAAACGTAATTTAATATTTGGCTCTTCTGAGAAATTGAGTAATTCATTATTTGATGGATATATTGCTCCAGACCCAACTTTATTATTGAAAAATCCGGTAGTTTATAAAACGGGTCGTTTAATTCCACCTTACTCAGGTGTAGTTAATGTTCCTAATCACACTGTAGTAGGTAGTTTTGGTTTTGGTACACCAAATAAAGGATTCGAAAAAATTGTTGAATTAGTTCAACAGGAAATGGATGTAGCTGAAATACGATTTAATATTCCTTTCGCAGATTTTGGAGATAAAGATGGTGCAGGAGCAAAACAAATTGCATCTAACTGCCAGGCATTAATAAATAAACCAGGTATTAAACTAACCGTAACGCATGATTACCTTAATAATTTTGAAATATTAGATTTCTTAGCAGGTAATAGCATTAATGTTTTTCTTTACGAGAATGCAGGCAATAGAGGAATATCAAGTGCTACCGATTATGCATTAGCAGTTCAACGACCAATAGCAACATCGCAAAGTTCTATGTTTCGTCATTTGAGTGACGCTCAACCATCCATTCAAATTGGGAAAAATTCGCTTACAACAATAATGCAAAATGGGATAGAGCCCTTAAGAACACTTTACACTTCTTGGGATGTTCAACATATTTGTTGGGAATACGAAAGAATTGCAGCTAGTTTTTTATTTAAGTGCGATAATCCCGAGAAACCTCAAATGGGTATTATTAGAACGGTGCAATCATTTTGGAATAGAATTTTTTCAATACCAGATAAATCGTTTACATGGTTACGCAATTCTGATAAAGCAACAGAAGATGATTTAAGTATTTTGCTAAATGAACAATATACTCCTGTAGAAATTCCATCTTCTACAAGTTTAAATAGAATATTAGATAATGATGCTAGAAGTTTATATGCACCAGCAATTCATAAACTGTTTAAATTAGTTCCATTAACCATGTCGAAGAAAATTGCTGAAGCCAATGTGCAACAAGCTTTTGTATTTGATACCGTTATGCGTTTCATCCCACAATACAATAATCCCAAAATGTTGTGCGTAGGCAGTTATGAAGATACGGCTTCACTTGGGTTAACTAAATTGGGGTATACTGTAGAGGAAATTGATCCGATGATTAATTATTTTTTACAAGAATATTTCACAAAGCCTTCTGTTAAAAAAAATAGTTACGATATCATATTTTCAACGTCAGTGATTGAGCATGATCCTAATGATGAATCCTTTGTTTCTTGTATTAATGATTTGCTTTCTAGTGGAGGAGTTGCAGTAATTACTTGTGATTATAAAGATGGTTGGAAAATGGGTGAACCAAAACCAGAAGTTGATGCAAGATTTTATGTGAAAAAAGATCTGGAAGAACGATTATTGAAATTTATGCCCGATTGCTATTTAGTAGATAATCCCAATTGGAATTGCGAAAATCCTGATTTTAATTATTTAGGTAAGTATCAATATACATTCGCCACATTTGTTGTAAAAAAGAAATAGATGAAAGCCATCATATTTGGTGCTAACGGACAAGATGGATTTTATCTCCTTGAACTGCTTCAACAAGCAGGTGTTGAAACCATTGGCGTTTCAAGAAGCGGGGATTTTTTAAGAACTGATATTACTTCATTTGAATTGGTTAGTGCTTTAGTAAAAGATACTCAACCCGATTATATTTTTCATTTAGCTGCTAATTCTACAACAAGGCATGATGTGTTGTTCGAAAATCATGCAACCATCAGTACTGGTAGTTTTAATATTTTGGAAGCGGTAAAACAATTTGCTCCGCAATGCAAAGTATTTATTTCGGGCAGCGGATTGCAATTCGAAAATCACAATCGTGCCATCAAAGAAACGGATGCTTTTGAAGCCCGCGACCCTTATTCGGTAAGTAGAATACAATCGGTTTATGCAGCGCGCTATTATCGCAGATTGGGTATTAAAACCTATGTTGGATATTTCTTTAATCATGATAGTCCGCGTAGATCGGAGCGCCATATGGCCAAAAAAATTGCTGCATTTGCTGCTCGAATTGGAAAGGGTTCAACTGAAAAATTAGAGATAGGAGATAGTAGTGTTATTAAAGAATGGACTTATGCCAATGATGTAGTAAAGGGTGTTTGGACATTGGTACAACAAGACCAAATTTTTGAAGCCAATATTGGTTCGGGTAAAGGCTATTCTATAGAAGATTGGTTAGATGTTTGTTTTGAAACCATTAACCAACCTTGGCAACCACATGTTATTTTACGCAATGATTTTGTTGCCGAATATCGCCAATTAGTTTCCGATTCTTCTTTACTGTTTTCATTAGGATGGCATCCTGAAGTAGATTTTAAATCATTAGCCGCAATGATGGTTTCAGCTTCTTAATTATGAAAACCAATCCCAAAATATTATTGGTGCATTTGTTCTCTAATGGAGATTGTTTGTATGCCACTACCATTGCTCAGCAAATCAAAAAAGATTTTCCAGGATGTACATTAACATGGGCTGTAGCTTCATTTTGTACATCAATTTTACACAACAATCCTTTTGTAGATCATATTTTAGAAGTAAAGGATATTACAAAACACGATACACCGGCATTTAGGCGATTACAGAAAAAGTTTTTAGCAGAAAAAGCTTCAGGCATTTATGATGAGGTTTTTATCACCCATAATTCTTTAGGTACCAATCAGGCATTTTATGATGGTAGTACAAGAAGCACTATTTATCGCGCTTATCCACATCCCATCACAGTACCTATTCAAGGTGTACTAAAACTCACTGATAACGAAAAAAATAAAGCTGAACAGTTTGCCATTGAAAAGCAATTGAACAATTACCAACAGGTTATTTTGTTTGAGTATGCGCCCATGAGCGGACAATCGCTGATCACCAAAGAAATGGCATTGGCAATTGCAGAAGGGTTAGTATCAACAACAGGAACAGCCGTAATTTTATCTTCAGCCAATAAAGTTCAACACGCCAATCCGGCTATTGTAGATGGCAGTAGTTTGTCGTTAAGAGAAACTGCTGCATTAACCCATTACTGTACTTTTCTTTTAGGTACTTCATCGGGTATAACTTGGATTTCTACTACAACTGATGCAAAGCAATTACCAATGGTGCAATTGTATCATCCGGGAGCACGATTCGAAAATCCTGTATCGAGAGATTTTACAAGATTTGGCTTGTCTACAAATGGGCTAATAGAAATAATTGAATTTGAAGTGCCTTATATAATTGAATGTGTAAAGGCTGCATTACAAAATTTTGAACAAGCCAAAACGCAATACAATAGGGCAATTCCATTACACTTTCAAACTACTAGAAGTATTGTTTATAATTTGATGGTGTATTTAAATATTGCTTCTATATTTAAACATATTCGTGTTAATATAGAAGTGCATGGTCATCAAAAAAACTTTTACAAGTCGCTTTTTATTGGATTTATAGAGTTTCCGTATAAGCTCATAAAAAACCTGGTTACCAAAAAATGATAACCAGGTTTAAATAAAATGATACTGTTATTTTATTTCTTCGATTGATTCACCAACTCTTCACGCATCATTTCTTCAACGAGCATCGGTAAATCGTATTTAGGTTTCCAACCTAAAATGGTATTGGCTTTTGTGGCATCACCAATTAATAAATCTACTTCAGCCGGACGGAAATAACGGGGATGGATACCCACAATTTGTTGTCCTACTGGTAATTGATATAATGGGTTATTGCATTTAGCTACATACCCTTTTTCATCAATGCCTTCGCCTTTAAATTCAATGTCAATACCGCATTGTGCAAATGACATGGAAACAAAATCACGAACTGTTGTTGTGATACCAGTTGCTAAAACAAAATCTTCCGGTTTGTCTTGTTGCAACATCAACCACATACCTTCTACGTAATCTTTTGCGTGTCCCCAATCGCGTTTGGCATCCAAATTTCCCAACAACAACATATCGCCTTTGCCCAATGCAATTTGTGCAGTACCGATAGTGATTTTGCGGGTAACGAAACTTTCGCCACGGAGCGGACTTTCATGATTAAATAAAATACCATTTACGGCATACATATCATAAGCTTCGCGATAGTTTACAGTTATCCAATAACCGTAAAGTTTGGCAACTCCATAAGGAGAACGTGGGTAGAAAGGAGTAGATTCTTTTTGAGGAATTTCTTGAACCAAACCATACAACTCAGAAGTAGAGGCTTGATAGAATTTCGTTTTTTCGGTTAATCCCAAAATACGAATGGCTTCTAAAATACGCAAAACGCCAATACCATCTGAATTGGCCGTGTATTCGGGTGTTTCAAAACTTACTTGAACATGACTTTGTGCGGCCAAGTTGTAAATTTCATCCGGTTGTACTTGTTGTATGATACGTAGTATGCTCGAAGAATCGGTAAGGTCGCCGTAATGTAAGTGAAAACGATCTGCCAAAGATTTATCGAAAAACAGATGGTCAATACGGTCGGTGTTGATTAAAGAACTTCTTCTTTTGATACCATGTACATTGTATCCTTTATTCAGCAGCAACTCCGCAAGGTAAGATCCATCTTGTCCGGTAATCCCTGTTATTAAAGCTGTTTTCATGTATGTGTTTTTTTTATTAGTATTCAATCCCTTCGGGATTGTGTTGATGAAATAATCGTTGTTTATAAAGTTTATAAAGATTATTAAGTTTATATAGAACAACCATCAATCGTTAAACCATCGTTCATCTATCGATCAAATACTGCTCATCTAAACTCCTAACCCCTAAACCTCTAAACTTACTTAAAAATCTTTCCCGCCCACAACGCCCCATACTGCTTCGTATAGTAAATGGCTGCAAAAATATACCATCTAAAGTCAGGATAAAACTTTTTCATGAATTTTCCGTGATTTTCGATAGAAGTAGTGCGTATTTTGATCCATTTATCCTTACTAACACTGCCTTTATGCACATGCATCACCTTCGCTTGGGGTAAAAAATGGATTTTATAGCCCAATTGTTTAAAATCCCAGCACCAAAGTACATCTTCACAATACATAAAAAAGTCGTCTGATAGCTTTTTTTGAGGCAATTCTTGTATGATATGCTTAGGAAATAACATATATGCGCCCCAAACCCAATCTACATCGGCAAAAGATTCATGATCAAAATAGTGATGCAACATCAAGGCTTCACGTTTCTTTTTAGGCATGAATTTGTAAAAAGGGAAGATTTCGAGTAACTCCCAACCAATTGTTCTAAATCTTCTGCAGGTTTGTTGTATGCGTCCATCAGGATATTGCAATTGGCAACTCACCATGCCTACTTCCGGATTTGATTTGATATAATCTAAACAAATCTTTGGCGCATTATTAATCATTTCTGTATCGCTATTTAATAACAAAAGATAATCGCCTTTTGCGGCTTGAACGCCCAAATTGTTGCCTCCGGTAAAACCGGTATTTTCTTTACTTTTAATAAGATGAATAAAAGGAAATTTTTGTTTGAATAAATCCGGATCACATTCTACAGAAGCATTGTCTACTAAAATGATTTCGTAGTTAATATCTTGTACTTTTTCCTGTAATGATTGAATGCACTTACAAGTAAGTTCAAAAGTGTTGTAATTTATGATGATGATTGATAATTCCATGCTGTTATGCTACTTTGTAAAAATAGGGTTTGTTGCGAAGCATCTTAAAAAAATACCCTAATAAAACAATGATGTTGTCTGTGTAATCTTTCCAATTGCGCCAAGTATATTTTCCTTTTCCTCCATGAATAATTTTATCTATCAATAAACAAATGGCAAAAAACGGTATTTCAACACTGTATGCGGCTGTCATTAACAACCACCAACCAACACCAAATTGCTTGCGAATACGTAGCATATTAGAAATGATGATTTGCCTGCCTTTACGGTTCCACAAGTTTTTGCTGTTTTCATTTTCACTGGTATTGTAGTAATCGCTACTGGTACCGCCACCGATATGAATGATTTTGGGTTGGGAAAAAAGCAACAGTTTTCCTTGTTTCCTTAATCGACTGCACCATTCTATTTCTTCGGCATACATGAAAAAATCGGCATCAAATAATCCGCTTTTGGGTAATACATCTTTTCTAATGAGCATGTAAGCGCCCACCACCCAATCTACTGCAATTGTATTTTCTACTGTTTGTACACTGGGTACGGTAGTTTTAAATTTGTACCCTAAGTAACGAACTAAACGGCCGATATAGGGTAGAGGTAACAACGTGTTCAATCCACCTTTTACAAAATGAGCCCCTGAAATTTGATTGCTACCATCGGTATTTAATAACTGTATGCCACAACCAACAGCATCCTTATGTTCATCCATTAACTGAATATTTAAATCGATGGCATTATTGAGGATGATGGTATCTGCATTTAAGATGAGCATGTATCTGCCTCGGGCAATTCCCATTCCGGCATTATTGGCGCGAGCAAAACCCGAATTATAATCTAAGGGCAACCAAATTACATCAGGAAAATTTGCTTGAAGTTGAACGCCGCAATCATCTTTTGAATCGTTGTCAACTACTATAATTTCAAAACTGTATTTATTGGCTTGAGCATAGATACTCGCCACGCAATCCAACACCAGTTGAGTAGATTTATAATTGATGATGATGATTGAACAATCCATGTTATTAATAAGCGATGATGTTCACAAATGGAGCAATAAGGGTTCCTTTTTTGCCCAACAAAGGTAGGAGGATATTTAGGAAACGCCCGAGTATATTCATTAAGGCATTGTTATACTGTGTATCCCAATAGCCAGCAGTGTAGGAACATTTATATCCGGCTTTAGTGATAATAGAAATGTAAGCCGATTTTGAAATCAAATGTTCGCACCAATAGCCGGTGTGATACTCGCATGTATTGGTGCCTAAATAGGGAACGGGAGCAATGCTTTTTCCTGCACGAAAATCATCAATTGCTGTATAGAAATCTTTCGTTGCCCTTCCTCTAGTGATTTCAATTAAATGATTCAGTTGTTGTTCATTGATTTGGGGCCAATATGTTTGGATGGCTTTACTGCGTTCTAAACGATAATGTTGTTTCTCCGTTTTTTTATGCAATAAAATATGTTTCAACCACATTGCTGGATTGTGAAAATTGGCAGATGTAGTAGAGTAAATAATTGCATTTGGATTGTGTTGATGCAAATGCGTAAAGAAGAAATCTAAACTGTAAATATGTTCAATAACATTGCGTGAAGCGATAATATCTAACTTCCATTGTTGTGCATCGGCATATGCTGTAACGGCATCAATATCGCCGGTAACATAGGCGTCTACTTTTATGTTTAGCGCATCGGCAACAGCAATAGCAGTGGCTTTCCAGTCGGGCAAATAATCGTTATATACAACGGCTTTAAAATTCAACATGCCTGCAAGTAAATACAATGTGCCTAAGCCTGCACCATAATCTACTATGCGAAGCTCCTCAATAGGTTTCCCCGATTTTTCTACCGATTCAAAAATAATATGGGCACTGTTGCGAATAGAAAAATGCAATCTAGCACCAAGATGATGTTGAATAAAATACTGTTTATAATGTTCCGAAATGGGTAAATCGGTTGGATTTAATTCGGATAATAAACGATAAAGCCGAACGGATGCAGTATTGATCCGTTCGGCATTTGTATTAACAGGTTTTAAAAATTGAAGTGCGCTCATGCCTAGGCCACAATTTCTTTTTTCTTACGAGCAATATACACTAAGAAGCCAATTACCATTGCAAATAATACCCAATTGCTGATGGCAGAAATTTTATAACTGGTTTTAAAAACTGTTGGCTCAAAGGTGAATTCAATCGTGTGTTTTCCAGCCGGAACCAATAATGCTCTCAATACATAATTGGCCTTTGCAATTGGAACGGCTTTTCCATCGATAGTAGCTTTCCAATCTTTATAATAGATTTCGCTGAATACGGCAACATTAGACTGACTGCTATTGGATTCGTAACTGATTTTCATGTTTTCAAAAGCCGTTTGCTTAATGCTAGATGTACTATCTGCGGCAACAAATCCTGCAAGTTGAGTTTTAAAACTATTGTCTACAACGGCAGTATCAGCCGGATTAAAACTATTAAGCGCCGTCATTTCTTCTGCCGGACCATTCACCCATTTCACGCCCTTTACAAACCAACAGTTGCCTAATGCACCGGTATTGGGTATTGGAACGGTATTATTGCCTTCTTGATTATTTTGAATAAAGTATTTTGTATTCAACATATTTACTACAGCCGGATTTGGTTGTCCGGTAAGTTGGTATGCAATTAAATCATCGAAAATGCCCAATTTGGCCGGATGGTAACCACCAACAGATTTATGGTGATAGCTGGTTTTGGCATCTTGGAAAGGATCGCCACCACTATAGTTTAATACCCTAAAGTTGGGGTCTTTATCTTTTAAAATGATTTGATCGGCATTCGACATCGGGAATTCATTCTCCTTTTGTTTATCAACATTTTCAAAACTTTTTGCATTGATGTATTCCATGCCAATGGGCAATAAATCTACTGCTGTTAAGAAAGGAAATGCAATCCATAAAACTGTTGCGCCAATTGTTTTCCTATAATATAATGCTACCAATAATAAAGTAAGGGCAACAAATACAAAGGAGCGTACAATATCTTTTCCAAAGAAACTTGCACGATCTTTTCTTAAAGCACTTACAACAGCTTTTGCAATGTCTGCATCGCCTTTGGTTTGATATAAGAAATCTTCATACACCCGGTTATCTGTTTCGGGTGGATATTTTTCATTGATGGCTTGAATTTTTTCATTGGTAGTAGCATCTTGCGTAGCCATAGCTTCATTCATGGCTTTGGTACGCTGCTTGTTTTCTTTACTATAATCCATGGTGAAATACAAGCCGGTAGCAATAGCAAAAATTGCTGCGAGGGTAATTGCACCCAATTTAAATTTCTTCCAATAATCGGTCACGGCATTGCTGCTAATGGCTTCTACAGTTAATGCAGCCATTAAAGGAAACATTAATTGTGGAATTACCAAGGCCATTTCAGGCGTTCTAAACTTATTGTACAAAGGCAAATGATCGAAAAGGAAATAATTAATACCGGGTAAGTGTTTGCCCCATGCTAAAATGATACCTACAATACTTGCAGATAATATCCACCATTTATGTTTATCATCGAGGAAGAATAAACCTAAAACGAATAATGCGCATATTACTGCACCTAAGTAAACAGATCCGGTGGTGAATGTTTTATCACCCCAATATATTCTGCTCGATAGATTAGCGGTTACATTGGCAATTTGATCTTCCGGTAAATTTAATTTTTCACCAAAATATTGTGCAACATTAGAGGTTTCGCTCAGTTTTGGGAAAATAGAATATTCCCCATCTCTCTGAGAAAAATGCGTACCATGGCCTTTCACCCCTTGAAATAATAAACTAAATGTTTCAATTTTTCCATAGCTCCAATCTAAAGCGTATTCTTTTGTTAATCCAACAGTTTTACTGTCTTTAACGGTATTGGTTTTGTTATCAATTCTATTGTTCATTACCAACTGTCCGCCTCTCTTAGAATATTTTGCAAAATCGGCCACCGGAAATAAAATAATAGCATTGGTTAAAACACCAAGTAATGCACCACCGATTGCAAGCGGAATGGCTTTCGCAATATGTGCAGTTTCTTTAGCTTTTATCCATTTAATCAGATAAAATATACCCATTACTACTATTGTAAGCAAAACATAGTAACTGATTTGTTGGTGGTTTTGAGTGATGTGTAAACTGGCAAATAGTCCGGTGAGTATAAATCCGGAGAGGTATTGTTTTTCGAAAATTAAAATTACAGCACCAATTAATGCCGGTGCATATGCCATAGCTAACATTTTGGTATCATGCCCGGCAACGATTATAATAGGATCGTAGGTGCTGTAAGCAAAAGCAATACCGCCTAATATGGCAATATAAGGCCGAATCTTTAACGTTAAACAAAGGAAGTAAAAGCAGATACAGGCCAAGAAAAAGAAATTCATTGGCTTAGGTAACCATAGTTGAAAAAGTTTGTCTACATATTTAAATGGCGTTTCCGGACCATTAAATATAATGTTGAAAGCGGGCATACCACAAAACATATTCGACACCCAAAGCGGCAGATCACCATGAATTTTTTCATATTCATAGGATTGGTGTTTCATAGCTTCAGCGGCAGTATAATCGCCTTGTTGCATCACTACATCGGCTTCTAAAGCAGGGCGGCAAAATATAACCGCTACTAATAAAAACACGCCAATGGCTACTAAATGGGGTAATAGTTTCTTGAAATTGATCGACTTCATGTAAGGATGGTATTAAGAGAGGGCAAATTAACTTAAATATCAATCAATGCAAATTTGAAGTGGATTTTTTAACTGCTGAGAGGCTGAGACTTTTATAAAAGTAAAAATTGGTTTCACCGCAGAGGAGCAGAGGTTTCGTAGATAGATTTAAAAAAATCAGCGTAACTCCTTTTCTCTTTTTTCTCAGCGGTAAAAACAAACCGTAAGGAATAAACCGCAGAGTAGCAGAGACGCAGAGGTTTCGCTGAGGGAATTAATAAAAACTCAGCGTAACTCCTTTTCTCTTTTTTCTCAGCGGTAAAAACAAACCGTAAGGAATAAACCGCAGAGTAGCGGAGACGCAGAGATTTCGCAGAGGGATTTAATAAAATCTCAGCGTAACTCCATTACCTCCTTTTCTCCGCGGTTAAAACCTTTTCTCCGCGGTTAAATCCAATTCTCTTTGGTTAAATCCAGTTTATTACGGTATAAAAACTTATTGCATACCCTGCATATTATTCTGCATATTTTCCATTTCACCTTTGATGTTCTTACGTTTAAATAAAGCCACATCAAATTTACCAAAACGCCAGTTGAAATTTAAACGAACTACTTGTGGATCTCTTCTTCTACTCACGTCTTGCATAAAGAAAATAGATTGGGTGAAATTGCCATTCAACTTCGTTCTAAAAATATCATTGATTTGAAGTGTAAGTGAAGCTGCATTGTTTTTCATGAAATCTTTTCTAAATGCGATGTCTACACCATATAAAGGACGAATAAATCCCTGAGCAGAAGGCAGATTTCCACCACCAAACATCATTCCACCTCCACCGCCACGCATTCCACCGCCGCCGCCACCCGGAGCAACCAATGTTTTAGCTTGATAATCGCCACTTAACTGAATAGAATAATTTTTAGGTAGTTTAAAGTTGTTGGTTAATTTTCCAAACCAACTAAACTGACTACTGTTTTGACCGCCAACAATATTACCTGCTTCAATAGTAGCATTAAAGAAATTTACATTACTCGTTAAATCCCACCAACTGGCGATTTTGTTTCTGGCTGTAAGTTCTAAACCAATAGTATAACTTCTAGAAGCATTTGCATAAGAAGTCATAATGATGCTGTCGGGTTTGGCCGGATTTGGATTTGCATCTTGGTATTGATAACGGGCAATTAATCCATTGGTGTTTTTAAAGTAAACTGTGCTTAATAAACTATGTCCGGTTGCAATTTGATTGTTGTGCGATAATTCCAATAAGTTGGTGAACTCGGGTATTAACCCCGGATTACCTCTACTTAAATTTAATGAGTCGGTAAAGTCTATAAAGGGTATCAATTGGAAGAAGTTAGGACGATTAATTTTTCTTGAATAATTGATTTGCATGTCTTGCTTTTCAGTGAGCTTATAAGTAGCAAACACACTGGGAAACAGGCTAAAAGGAAACTCATTTGAAAATTTTTGTCCGGTAGTAATTAAGGTGCCATCGTATTTAGAACTTTCCATTCTAAGTCCTAATTGATAACTGAATTTATTGAGTTGTTGCGAAAATGTACCATAAGCGGCCAATACTCTATCGGTAAATTTATACTTGCTGTTTAATATGGGCAAGGTTATAAACTGTCCGGTTGAAGGGTCTTGAATATAGTTGTCATTAAAGCTGTTGAAATTTCTAATCGCAATTCGTGCCCCCATTTCAATCTTCATTTTCTTAGTAATGGGGTTAGTATAATCGGTTTGTGCGGTAAAGAAACGGGTTTCACCACCACCTGTATACCGTTCGTTTTGTAAGTTGGTTTTGGGTGTTCCATTAGGGAAGTAAAATTGTGTTCCAAAATTGTTTAAATTTCGATTCTTGCTGAAATTCATATTGATATCAGCAGTTATTTCTTTATTTGCTTTAGCAAAATTGTGCTTGAAACCAAGGGTTGTTCCTATATTTTGGAAACGATTTTCACTTTTACTGGTTCTTTTTCCATAATCATTTACCATTAAACTATTAGAAAAAATAGTATCACGGTAAGTATTTAAAAGGTCTTTATTATTAAATTGTCCTTTACTCATATTGGCCGAGATGGTAATGGTATTTCTATTGTCAATAAAATAATCCAAACCGGTTCTGGCAAATCCAAATAATCCTGTACCAATCGGTGCATTGTTTTGTGAAAGATGGGCAGTTGCATTTTTAAGATAGTCGGTTCTTTCAGTATTTACCCAACTGAGCGATTTACGAAAACCCAACATACCACTTGCAAAAAAGTTAATTTTTTGTTGCTTGATATTGATATCTCCTCCAAATCCTGGTCTTGCTCTACTATCTATACTAGCACGAACGTTTCCATTATAACCCGCTTTTCTATTTTTCTTTAATACAATATTCAAAATACCGGCTCCTCCACCAGAAGCATCAAATTTTGCTGAAGGATTGGTGATGATTTCCACACTGGCAATGGCATCTGCAGGAATTTGCTCCAAAGTCATGGTAGTAGGTCGGCCATCTACAAAAATCTGTGGAGATGCGTTTCTTAAAGTTACATTGCCATCAATATCTACATTTAAACTCGGAATATTTTTCATTACATCTGCAGCAGTGCCACCTACACTAGTAAGATTTTTCTCCACATTGAAAATTTTTCTATCAATGCCCATAGTTAGTAGGGATTTGTTGGAGGTAACATTTACTTCATCCAATTGCTTGGCATCATTCTTTAATTTAATATTACCTAAATCTTTATCTACTCCACTCAACATACTGCTCATATCACCAGGTTTTCCTCCACCCATTTCAAATGCTACTTTCATTTCAATGGTTTCGTATCCAATAGCTGTAATTTTTAGTTTATAAGAAGCCATAACAGAAAGGTTTTCAAGCGAAAACTCACCTTTCTTTGTTGTAAGCATACCGGCTACTACAAAGTCTCTTCGCTTTTTTGTGGTAGAATCTAACTTAAATTGTAATAGTTGAACTGATGCAGCATCAATACCTTTATTGGTATTACTATCTATGATTTTTCCATAAAAATGGCCCATGTTCATATTTTGTGCGCCACCGGTACGGTTACCCATACCTCCGGGCATTTGAGCATGAAGATTAAAAGTGATAAAGGAAAAAAACAATAGGGAAGCGATAATTTGTTTCATAAAATGCCTTGCTTAAATTGAAAGTTCAATGTATAACCAAAGGTCACGCAATAAGTTCAGCTTAAGCTTGTTTTGTTGATAAGTGGTAGAATAGAATTGAAAACGGAAAGGGAATACGACTTTATGTACTTAATATAGTAATAACAACTTGAATGATTCCAATGAACAAACCCATAATCGTGCTGATCACTTCTAGGAATTTAAACTCCCTTTTGGTAATTTCAAAGAGAATATACTCTAACCTGTCTGAAGAAAATTGAGCAACTTTTTCTGTTACAATTCTTTCTAAATCAAGATCATGTTGCAGTTTGTTCATATAATTTTTCATCAAAATTGGAAACAATCCTTCCAATTCTAACAAAAATGCCTCTTTCATTTGAGTTATCGTTTTATCGCCGATAAACATTGATAGCATCGGAAAAACATCTTTTAGTTTATTGCGTAAAAAATTGTCGATATGGGCTTCAATATCAGGACGAAGCTTACTCAAATTTTCGGGATCAGTTACTTTTTGCTCAATTTCGGCAAAGGATAAAAGCTCTTTCCCAACTATTTGTCCTAGTTTTTGCGCAATGATGTGTTGATTTTTAGGAAAAACCCCTTGAATGGTTAATCCAAATATTTTAATCGGCTTTCTTGGGTGAAACAACATTTTAATGGCCAAAAATGTAGTAAACCAGCCGGTAAAACCCGCCAATAGAATGGTAATCAAATAACCTGTCCAATGCATCTGCTT
Organism: Ferruginibacter sp.; assembly: GCA_049314655.1. GTDB lineage: Bacteria > Bacteroidota > Bacteroidia > Chitinophagales > Chitinophagaceae > Ferruginibacter. The sequence goes on from JBMOEQ010000013.1 coordinate 16,002, forward strand.
AAATTATGGTGTAAAGAAACGAAATATTATTGCCGCATTATAAACCAATTATTAGTTTAAATGCCGAGCAAAAAAAAGAGCTCCATATAAGGAACTCTTTTTTGGGGTAACTGAAGGGGCTCGAACCCTCGACCCTCAGAATCACAATCTGATGCTCTAACCAACTGAGCTACAGCTACCGTTTTATTGGACGGCAAAAATATGTAAAAACTTTACTCTAGCAAAAATAATAAGCGGATAAACTTTTAAAAATTTTAAGAAAACATTATTTATCACTTTGATGAATGGTACAATTCGTAATGTCTTTTTCCGTTAATTTTACTACATGCTACTTATCAAGCAAATTATTATGAATAAAAAATTCTTACCTGTACTGCTGGTTATTGTAAGTGCCAGTATGTTTTTTGCATTTCAAAGTCGTGGATCTAATGAAGACAATCCCAAAACAAAAAACGAAAGAATTTTGCGCAACTTGGGTTTATTACTCGAACAAGGACATTACAGTCCTAAAAAGTTCGATGATAAATTTTCAAAATTAGTTCTCGAAAATTTTCTTGAAGAGTTAGATCGTGATAAATCTATTTTCTTACAAGTAGATTTAGACAGTTTTAAAAGGTTTCAAAATAAAATTGACGATGAGTTGAAAGGCGCTCGTTTAGAATCGTTTTACTTTATTGCCGATTCGTACAAACGTCGTTTAGAAGAAGCATCTAAATATTACATCGAATTTTTATCCAATCCATTCGATTTTTCTAAGGATGAAAACATCATCACCGATGAAAAGAAATTAAACTTTTCCAATACTGCAGCAGCACGTAAAGAAATGTGGCGCAAGAAAATTAAATTGATGGTGCTTACTAAATATGTTGATTTGTTAGAAGACAGAGAAAAAGGACAAGCGCTGTTGAATAAACCCAACAAAGATTCGGCACAACAATATGCGGCTAAAACTTTTGTGTATAAAGCCGATTCTACTTTAGAAAGAGAAGCACGTGATATGGTACGCAAACAAGTAGCCCGTTACTTCACTACTTTAAAAAATCACAATACTCCTGATGAGTTGTTTAGCACTTTTCTAAATTCGATTACTGCCGAAATGGATCCACATACCAACTATTTGGCTCCGGTAGACAGTAGAGGTTTTAATGAAATGATGAGCGGAAAATTTTATGGCATCGGCGCACAACTGAAAGAAGAAGAAAGTAAAATTAAAATCAGCAGTTTGGTAACAGGCGGACCGGCTTGGAAATCGGGCGAATTGGGCATCAATGATGAAATTGTAAAAATTGCACAAGGTACTGGCGAACCGGTTGATGTTACCGGATATGCAGTTACCGATGCGGTTAAATTAATTCGTGGTGCAGATAAGGGTTCCGAAGTTCGTTTAACTGTGCGTAAACCCGATGGCTCTTTAAAAGTGATCATCCTCAAACGCGATGAAATTAAGTTAGATGATACGTTTGCAAAAAGTGCTATTATTAAAGGCGAACATAAAATTGGGTATATCTATCTGCCCGAATTTTATCTCGATTTTGAACATGCCAATGGTGCCAAATGCTCCGAAGATGTTGCAAAAGAAATTGAGAAATTAAAAAATGAAGGCGTAGAAGGTATCGTAATGGATCTCCGCGGAAATGGTGGAGGCTCTTTACCCGAAGTGGTTAAAATGGCGGGTTTATTTATAGAAGATGGCCCGGTTTGTCAAGTTTCAGGAAGAGATGATAAGCAACCTTTCGTTTGGAAAGATCGCGATAGATCTGTTTTATACAATGGTCCACTAACGGTAATGGTAGACGAAGGCAGTGCATCTGCATCCGAAATCTTTGCTGCAGCCATTCAAGATTACAAACGCGGTATTGTCATTGGTAGTACCTCTACTTTTGGAAAAGGAACCGTACAACGTACCATTCCTTTAAATCCCGAAAGCGAAAGCAATAACCCTTTTGCTAAAAAACCTGCAGAAGATTATGGCATGGTAAAACTTACGCTTCAAAAATTCTACCGCATCAATGGTGGTTCTACTCAATTGAAAGGCGTAACGCCCGATGTAATTATTCCTGATCGTTTTGAGTATTACAAATCACGTGAAAAAGATCAGCATGCTGCACTCAATTGGGATGGTATTAACCAAGCCGATTATAAACAATGGAACAGTACTTATAGTGCCGAAAATATTGTAACAAAAGCCAATTCATCCATTCAAAGCAATACCACTTTTACCGATTTAAAAAAGCAAATAGATTGGATAGAAAAGCAAAATGATAAAGATTATTCTTTAAATCTTACAAAGTACAGAGCCGAGCAAAAACAACTGAAAGAAGTGTATCGCCAGCTCGATAGCTTGTATAAATTGCCAACCGCTTTAAATGTTTTGAATAATGAAGTTGATGTAAAACGTATGGGCGATGATAAAGAAAAACTAGAAAAAAATAAAGGCTTCATCAATCGCATCAAAACCGATATTTATTTGAACGAAACAGTTAAAGTAATGGATAATATGATTCGCCAAGCAAATGTTGCGGCAATCAAAAACTAATCGTTGTAAAAAATAGTTAAGCCTGCTTCAATGAAGAAGCAGGCTTTTTTTTGCTCAATGAATAATGAAATAAAGAAAGAAAGGGGGATACAATTTTATAGGTAATTATTATTGTACGTCGGCAGTAGAGCAGTAATCAACATTGGTCCCGCTTTACGCTTTACACCGGCACAAAACCTAAGCACTTTGCCTCACCGGGGTATCGCTGCAATCGGGCGTAGGCTTCAGCTACACATCTATTTTCAGCATTCCTTGTTCTTGCTTGAAACAATCAATCCAATGCTACTCCATAACGCTCTTTTAAAACATTTACATGATGGTATAAATGGCCAATTATAATAAAGCCTATTGTTTCAACTGTATAGGTTTGGTTAGAAGCACGGCCCGCATACAGTAAAGCTTCTGGTGTAAAACTTTTAAAAAGTAATAGTGTAGCGCGGCGAACTACAAGCATTTCCTCATAAATAGACTGCCAACTTCTTGTTTCAGCAAATGCATTTTGTGCATATTCGTTTTCTTCAAAACTGGGCAATTCTTTTTCCTCTCTTCTGGCAAAACATAAAGCCCTGTAACAAAATATTCTTTCCGAATCAATGATGTGTTGAAGTAAACCTTTAATAGTCCATTTCCCTTCTAGGTATGCATAATTAGATTGTTGCTCTGTTATAGATTGAAATAGTTGATCTATTAAAGCCCTCTGCACATCAAATGCTAAAAAGAGATTATCAATTTTAACCAAATTGGTATAGCGTTTAAAATAGCCGGGTTCTAATGTTGGGGATTCCATAACCTCGATTTTTAGAGCTTGTTTTTAATGAAAACTCAAGTACAATATTAAGTGCTTTTTTGAATAGAAAGGGTTGTATGTTTATTAAAAAAACTTTAATAATTTACACAAAAATGCCGGAAAAAATCCGGCATTTTTAAATCATTTGATTAAATGGAAATTTTACTTATCCTTTAACCGATTTTACCAATTTTGGTTTAGGTAAAGTTTGTTTTGGAAGTTTTCTTTCACCTTTAATAGTGCTGGCCAATTTAATGGCTTCATAAGCATTTAATAAACCGCCGGTTTTAGAAATGTCTTTCAATTTTACTTTATCTTCTGTACCTGGTTTGTTTACATCTACATCAGGAGCAGTAGCCGATTTTTCGATAATCATTTTTAACTGACGGGCACTTAATGTAGGATAGTTTTCTAACAAGAAAGCGGCAGTACCTGCAACAACCGGACAAGCCATACTTGTACCCGAAGCATTGCCATAAGTATCTCCACCCGGAATAGTAGAATAAATTTGTACGCCTGGAGCAAATACATCTACTTCGCTTTTTCCATAATTACTAAAGCTTGCAGTAATGCCACCATTGGTTGGGTCGCCACTAGCACCTACAGTAATCCAATTGCTGGCTTTCTTTTTATTGCTTTTGTAAACAGCATTAGGGAAATTATCTTCTGTATCTACATTTTTAGCATCATTTCCTGCTGCATGTACCAATAATACGCCTTTCGATTCTGCATATTGAACGGCTGCATCTACCCAATCTTTTTCAGGAGAAAAATCTTTACCAAAGCTCATGCTGATGATTTGAGCGCCATTATCTACCGCATAACGAATAGCGTTAGCAATATCTTTATCATGCTCATCGCCATCTGGTACAGCTCTAAGGGTCATAATACGTACATTACTGGCAACACCGTTAACACCTTTATCATTATTGCGTGCCGCAGCTATAATGCCCGAGCAATGTGTACCATGGAATGGGGTAGAAGCCATAATATCATTGTTGCCATAAAAACGGTCGTTGATATTGGTTTCATCATCTTTTACAATTTCCTGACGGTAAGGTTTTGGCGCATTCATTTTAGCATCTTGCTTTTTAATTTCACCATCTACATACGCATCTAAACCTTCCATGAAATCTTTATTGGTTTGGTCTAAACCACCATTTTGACCCATAATGCCTAAAATGGTATTTTTTGCTTTTTTAACATCAGCACTATCACTAACCAAGGCTTTTACTTCATTGCCAGTGTAAATATCTTTGCCTAAAGCTTTTCTAAGGGTGCTGTCTGCTTTTTTTAAATTGGACGAAAATCTTTGTAAAACAGCAACATCAACACCTTTTTCACCATCATCACCCATTACTTTTTTCTTCGATTTTAACCAAGTTTCGTATTCGGCTTTATCAGCAGGCGTAAGTTCATCTGCGTTAATGGTTTTGCCATCATATTTGCTTTTAAAACGATGGTACACACGGGCAGCTTCGTAACTGTCTTCCTTTACATTTTTTCCATCTCTTCCACCTATAAAATTCCAACCGTGTACGTCATCTACATAGCCATTCTTATCATCATCAATGCCATTGAATGGAATTTCTTTTGGATTAGTCCACAATACAGATTTCAAATCTTCATGTAAAGTGTCAATTCCACTGTCAATTACGGCAACAACTACTTGTTTGCTTTTTATCTTTTTTGTTTTTACAAAATCGTAAGCTTTATCTAAGCTAATGCCATAATAGCCAGACGCAGTTTTGTCTAAATGATGCCAATCTTTTGGCGCTTTAGCTTTATCATCTTGTCCATAACTTAAAGTGCTGACTAATAATGCAGCGCCGAGCAATCCGTAAATTTTATTCATGTTGTACTTTTTATGAGGTGCAATATATTACAATGTAACTATTTACCGAAGCCAATAATAAATATTTGCTGCCGTTTGTAGATTATTAACAGCATTTTAAAGGGTGCAGGTATATACAAAATATCCCGATGTTTCCTCTACTTGAACTTGATAACCCTTAGGGAATATACCAAAAACCGTACTTCCACTTCCACTCATGGAGGCATATAAGGCACCCATGCTATATAACATTTGTTTCATTTGGGCAATATTTGGGTGCATCTGAAAAACCGGTTCCTCAAAATCGTTGTGTAATTGCGCTTTCCAAGTTTCTATGGGTTGAGCAATGATGCTATCCAATATTTCATTTGAAACATAATTTTCGGTTCGGTTTAATGCCGAAAACGCCATGCCGGTATGAACATTTATGCCGGGATGTAGTAAAATGAATTGATATCCGGTTAAATCTATTGAAAGGGGTTTTAAAATTTCTCCTCTGCCGGTAGCAAGGCAGGGCATATTATAGAGAAAGAACGGACAATCGCTGCCTAATTGCAATGCATAATCGGCAAGCTTTTCTTCTGTAAGTTGTAATTGTAAAACTTTGTTCAACAGTTGCAATGTAAAAGCTGCATCTGCCGATCCTCCACCCAAACCGGCTCCCATTGGAATTACTTTATGTAAATGCAATTGAACCGAACTTAATTCAGGAAAATCGTTTTGCAATAAGTTGTATGCCTTTATACAGAGGTTAGAAGAAAGATCACCGGGAATAGATAAACCAGATTGCGAAAATTGAATAGAAGAACCGCTAATCTGTGGTGTTTTAATCAGTTCAATGGCATCTTTTAAAGGAATTGGATAAAATACAGTTGCCAAATTGTGAAATCCATCGGATCGCTTATTTTGTACCGAAAGACCTAAGTTGATTTTACAATTGGGGAAAACAATCAAGGCAATAAAATTTATCGATTTAATCCCCAAAATAGGGGAGCCAACTTACTGGAAATAGCTGTTATTTTTGTCGACTTTTTAGCTCATCTCTTATAGCAATAGCCCTTACATAATCTTCTTGCTCCAATACTTCATTTAAATGTTGATTTAAATCTTCTATCGACATTGATTTTAAATCGTTTGCACTTTCTGTATGCACTTCATTTGAACCACTGGATTTTCTTTTATGTTCTTCTCCAACCATTTTATCGCCTGCTTCTGCTAGGATATTTTCATAAGTAAAAATTGGACAACCAAAACGAATGGCTAAGGCCAATGCATCTGATGTACGGGAATCAATTTCAATGGTATCGTTTTCACTTACGCAAACGAGCTGACTAAAAAATATACCTTCTTGAATATCATTGATAACTACTTCATGCAATTCAACATTAAAAGCAAGCATGAAATTTTTCATTAAATCATGCGTAAGTGGGCGGGTAGGATTCATGCGTTCTAAAGCAACTGCAATGGCTTGGGCTTCAAATCCTCCAATAACTATGGGTAAACGACGTAAACCATTCACTTCTCCTAAAACTACAGCATAAGAATGCGATTGAGTAATACTGTGCGAAAGGGCTACTATTTCCAGTTCTATTTTTTTCATATTATGAACACGAAACTACGGATTTTTGAAAAAAAATCCATGATTTATGTTAGTTCTCTTTATGTTATAAGGTAAAAAAAAGCTACATACAAACCCATAAAAAAAGCCCTCTCAAAAGAAAGGGCTGTATTTTATATTAAAAGGTATTAGGCCGATTTTATTTTACGTACTGCTTCAATGATTTTTGGCATCACTTCAAAAGCATCTCCAACTATACCATAATCGGCCGCTTTAAAGAAAGGTGCTTCTGGATCTTTATTGATGACCACAATGGTTTTGCTTCTATTTACACCGGCTAAATGTTGAATTGCACCGGATATACCAATGGCAATATATAAATTTGGTGCAATAGCAAATCCTGTTTGTCCAACATGCTCATGATGTGGTCTCCAATGGATATCCGCTACCGGTCTACTACAGGCTGTTGCAGCGCCTAATAATTTTGCCAAATCAGTAACTAAACCCCAGTTTTCGGGACCTTTTAATCCTCTGCCGCCACTAACCACAATATCGGCTTCAGTTAATGGAACTTCGCCGGTTACTTTATTTACTCCTGTAACCTGAACAGAAGATGCGTTAAATGAAGCATCAAAAGCGGCAACTTCAGCTACACCTTCACCTGTAATTACAGAAAAGGAGTTAGGATTAAGGGAAATAATTTTCACTGCAGTATTTACAGCTACATGAGCATAAGCTTTTCCACTGAAAACTGTTTTCTTTACTACAAAACCATTTGATACCTCTGGTAAAGCTATTGCTCCGGAAATTAAACCAGCTTTAAGTTTAACACTTAATCTGGGGGCTACAGCTTTTCCGGTAATATTATTGGAAAATACTACTACAGAAGCACCTGTTGCGGCAACAGCTGCAGCAATAATTTGCGTGTAAACTTGTGCATCAATTGTATTTAAGGCTGCATTGCTTACACTATGCACTTTTGTAATGCCGTATTTACCTAAACTGGATAGGTCATCGGCAACTGTTCCTAATACAATTCCTTCTGCCTTTACACCTAATAATTGCGCTACTTGAGCACCGTAACTAGATGTTTCAAAAGCTGATTTTTTAAGGTGACCATCTGCTTGATCTAGAAAAATTAAAACTGACATATAAATAGTTTAATTGAACGATGTAATAATGTTGTTAGAAATGGTTTAGAAAACTTTAGCTTCCTCATGTAATAAACGAACCAATTCTTCAGGTGTATCGGGTGATACCAATTTTACACCTGCTTTAGCCGGAGGCAAATCAAATGCAACAATAGAGGTAAAACTATCTGCTGCAATTGGCTCAACGGCTTTAAGTGGCTTACTTCTAGCACCCATAATGCCTTTCATATTTGGAATGCGTTGTTCTGCCAATCCCTTTTGGCAGCTAACTACAATCGGTAAAGCAACAGTTAAAGTTTCTTCTCCACCTTCAATTTCACGGGTAATGGAAGTTTGCTTGCCTTGCAATTCGAATTTTGTAGCTAAAGCGATATAGGGTTGATTTAAAATTTCAGCTACCATTCCACCAATAGAAGCACCATTGTAATCGATGGTTTCTTTACCTGTAAACACTAAATCGTATCCACCCGATTGGGCTATTTCGGCAATTTGAGCAGCAATAAAATAACTGTCGGCATTGTCTGTATTTACTCGAATGGCTTCATCACCACCTAATGCCAATGCTTTTCTGATGATGGGATCACAATCTACTCCTCCCACAGTTACCAAATGAATTACAATAGAAGGATCGGCTTCTTTTAATTCAATGGCACGCACTAAAGCATACCATTCATCGTATGGGTTGATAATCCATTGAACCCCATCGGCAGCGAATTTCGTATTATTGTCGGCGAAGGCTATTTTTGCCGTTGTGTCGGGGGTTTTACTGATACAAACAAGAATTTTCATAAAAGCTGTATGATTTACAGAATACCGCAAAAATCACTTGCGTATTCGGGTGAATGAATATAAGTTGTTTATGCAACTATTAGCAAAGATAAGCGATGTACTTTTAAAAGTTAACTACACTCAAAAAAAATATTATCAATGGATCGAGTAGAACAAATTAAGGCATATTTGAAAGATAATCCCAACGATAGTTTTCTAAAACATGCGCTGGCATTAGAACAAATTAAAAGGGGAGATGATGCTACTGCACGAACATTGTTTACAGAGATTTTAACCCATGAACCCGGTTATGTAGGTTCTTATTATCATTTAGGAAAATTATTAGAAAGGAATAATGAAAAGGAAGCCGCATTGGAAATTTATCACAAAGGCATGCAAACCGCTAAATTGGCCAAAGATCAACATGCCTATAATGAATTACAAGGGGCTGCTGAAGATTTAGAAGATTAATTACTCATTGAGAACATAGTACATTATGGATTTTTTTGATCAATTTTTGTTGTATATAAAAACACATAAACTTTCTTTAACCGGAAAGCGTTTAATACTTGCTGTTAGTGGGGGTGTAGATTCGGTTGTATTGTTAGATTGTTGTGCTAAAGCAGGTTTCGATATTACCATTGCACATTGTAATTTTCAATTAAGGGGCGCAGAAAGTGACCGAGATGTTGTTTTTGTGCAAAACTTGGCTATGCAATATCAATGTTCTTTTGAACTTAAAGAATTAGATACTTTAGCTTATGCCGAACAACATAAACAATCTATTGAATTGGCCGCAAGGAATTTAAGGTATGCATGGTTTCAATCGCTTGCCGAAAGTATTAAGTTAAATGAGGGCTTAACCTATTTGCCTTATATTCTTACTGGGCACCATGCCGATGATGCTATAGAAACCATTTTGATGAATTTTTTCAGAGGAACAGGAATCAGCGGGTTAAAAGGCATTGCTGTTAAAAATGGACTTATCATTCGGCCGCTTTTATTTGCCCGAAGAAAAGCCATTGAAGCTTACGCTACTGAAAATCAATTACAATTTGTTCAGGATAGCACCAATGCAGAAGATGTATATACCCGTAATTTTTTTAGAAATACATTATTGCCACAAATAAGTACAGTGTTTCCGGCTGTTCATGACAATATATTGCACAATATGCATCGGTTAGCCGAAGTACATGAAATATACTCAGCATCAATTGCGCAACAAATTAAAAAATTAGCTGTACAAAAAGGAACGGAGTATCATATTCCGGTTTTGAAATTGCAACAATCCGAAACCCTATCAACTTTAGTTTTTGAAATAATTAGACAGTTTAATTTTTCGTCGGCACAAGTAAATGAAGTTATACAGCTTTTACAAAGCGAAACCGGTAAATACATTAGCTCATCTACGCATCGAATTTTAAAGAATAGAAATTGGATTATTATTAGTCCGCTGCCAACTTTAGAGCAATCGCATATTTTAGTTGATAGGGAAACACTTTCAATTCGCTATCCACATGGCCAACTTCAATTTAATTTTCAAGCCATAGAAGCTAATCCGGTTTTTTCTACCAGTTTATTGGAAGCAACCATTAACGCCAATTTATTGGAGTATCCTTTAATTGTACGCCAATGGAAAACCGGCGATTATTTTTATCCGTTGGGCATGAAAAAAAAGAAAAAATTGAGTCGGTTTATGATTGATCAAAAACTATCCCTCATTCAAAAGGAAAAAATTTGGGTTTTAGAATCCAATAAGCGTATTGTTTGGGTAATAGGGCAACGCATCGACGATCGATTTAAAGTAACCGCACAAACGCAACAAATTTTAACGATACAATTAAGTGTTTCCGAATAAACTGGGGTGCTTTAATTGTTCTAAAATTAATTGAAAAACTTGTGGTTGTAATACGGCAATAAGTGCTAAAGTAAAGGCCAGTCCAAAAATTGAGCCCCATAAATGCGCATCATGGTTTACATTATCGCCGCCTTGTTTACCCATGTACACACAATATACAATGTATAATACAGCGTATAAAGCTGCAGATATTTTAATAGCGCCATATAAATAAATACTACTCCAAGGATTAAATACAATTGTTGCAAAAACCACTGCCGATACTGCTCCTGATGCTCCTAAAGAATGATAATTATACTGGTCTTTATGTTTTAAATAGCTGGGAATATCGGAAGCAATCAAGCCTAAAAAATATAAAGCTAAATACGCATATTTTCCACCCAAGCCCAATACGTCTAAAAACATTTCTAAATTGGCACCAAAGAAAAATAGGGTAAACATGTTGAAGAAGAGATGCATATAATCGGCATGTAAAAATCCCGAGCTAATGAATCGATAATATTGTCCATTGCGTTTAACTCCATAAGGCCACATAATGGCTTTATTCATTATGGTTTCATTGTTTAATCCGGCAATAGAAAAAAGTACATTAATTGCAATTAATATAAAAGTTACCGGTGCTGCTGCAAAATCCATCATATAGCTACATTTTAATAGTAATCAAATGTACTAATGTACAAGTGAACTTGAAATTATTTTGTGGTAATTGGTAGTTGAAGGAGTGTTTGGTGAATGGCTAATACTTGTGGAATAACCAATTGTTGATCATCGTTAATAATAACATAATCGCATAAACGCATTTTGATGTTTTCGTCAATTTGTCTTTTCATACGAGCTATAATTTCATCTCTACTTAATCCATCTCTTTGCATCACTCGTTGAATGCGCAATGCTGGCGGTGCAAACACGCCTATAACTTTATCTAACTTTTCATGAGCCCCACTTTCAAATAGGAGTGCAGCTTCTTTTAAAGCGTAGGCTTGAGTTTGTTGCTGCATCCATTGGTTGGCATCTTTAATGGTTTCGGGATGTACCAATGCGTTGAGTTTTTCTAATTTATCGGGATGGTTGAAAACCGATTGGGCAATAAAAGTTCGGTTTAAAGTGCCATTCTGGTAAGCGTCTGCTCCAAATAAATTTAAAATGGCTGTTTTTAAATGACCTTCTTCGTTCATCAATTTTTTAGCAGCATTATCTGCATTATATACCGGTATGCCTAGTACTTCAAATACTTTGGCAACAGTAGATTTTCCACTGCCGATACCTCCTGTAATTCCAATTTTTAACATGTATATTTTTTGATTACAATCGCTTCAACATTGAAGTTAT
>JBMOEQ010000014.1:0-27248 GCA_049314655.1 Ferruginibacter sp.
ATTATACACTCTTACTAATGTACCAGCAGCATTGAACAATTGAACCCTAACATCTAAATTAGCGCCTTCACTATTATTGGTTACACTAAACGGTTTTACATCTAAAATAAAGTTGGAAGTTTGTCCAAGATTTATTCTAAAGAAATCTTTATCAGTTGGTGTGCTAATTACACCACCAATTCCTACTGCCGATGGTGCTATTACTGTAGGGTTGCTGCTAATATTATCTACATTATCATCTACTCTATATCCAAATCCATTTTGTGTAGCAATGGTAGAAAGGTTGTCTTGCACATTTGAACAGCCGTATGGTGTAGGACCATTATTCCAACCACTCATATTTCTATAATAACTATTTCCCATGATAGGCGCCCAGCTGGTTTCACCGGCACCTAGTCCTTCATTATAAGTATACGTAAGGTTGCAATTGCCATCGTATTTAGATTGATGGGCTAAGCCAACACTATGTCCACTTTCGTGAGAACAACATTCAGCAATCATTTTTGGACTGTTAGGTCCTAAACGATCCGAAAACACAAAGCCTGGTGTGTCGTCTCCCCACGTAAATGAACCAATATATGCAACACCGCCAACACCTTGATACCAACTACTAGTAGGCGTAACAATGATACGAATACGAGTTGCTAAAGGTGCGGAAAGAAATTTAGTAGAATCGGTAGTGATGTTGATATTGAAAGGACGATAATCTTCTGCAACACGATTAAAAATTTCGGTGTATTGTGCAGTTGTTAAAACTGTTGGTGCGCAATTAAATGCAGTGCCTCCGTTCCAAATCGGACTGTTTACACGATGTCCGTCGAAATCAAGAAAGATGGTTGCAGATGCTGTAGGAAGACTATTTAATTTGGGTTGTGCATACAAACTGATGGAAGCCACCAGCAAAGTAAAGAGCATAAAATGGCGAGTAAATGGTTTTTTCATTTTCTTGGATTTTGGTAATAGCAATTTGGTGGTTAGCCAAATTTAAAATTGGATATTATATGGATTCAGAGATAAGCCGGTATTAATGTAAACAGTCGGGTTGTATTTTTCCCATTTCAACTTTTTCAAATTGATAGGTGCCGTCGTTGTTTCTTTTTAAATTGTACCCATCTTGATATTTGTTGTCTAAAATATGACCAACATAAACAGGTAAATTGTTTTCATCTAATCTTTTAGAAACGGAAAACAGTACATTATTGAAAGCAGGTAATTTAACCACCATAATTTGGAGGTTGCTGTACCGTTGTTCTTTACTAGTAATGGGGCCTGATAAATTTAATGCTGCAAATGATGCATTTACCTGTTGGCCAACATTAGCATTGAATAAACTGCTGAGTTGTGCTTCGGTGCATTGAATAATAGAAGGATAATTGGCAAATAGGCTTGGTCTTGAAGCGCTATTGCTTTGTGCTATACTGGTAACTGTGGTAAAGGTCAGTACCAAGCACATGATGGTGGTGAGGTTTTTCATGTCTTTTGAATTTTTGGATATTGTACACGAATTGAAAATCCAACTATGTACACTAATTGAAACGTCACCTTTTATCAAATAGTATGTAGGGCGAAATGTTTTTTTACAGAAATTTTTGTAGAAGATTTACGAGGTACGGTAGCGTATTAATACTGACCGGTGCTTAACATAACCAGTGTACAGGCCTCAACTGTTTGAATTTGATGTTGTTGTGCCAATTCAACCAATTCGTCGTTTTCGGTTCCGGGGTTAAAAATGAGGCGTTTGGGTTTTAAGGCTAAAATATAATTGTAATATTCTTTTTGTCGATCCGGATTCAAATACAATGAAATGGTATCTATATTATCAAAAGCTATTTGTTCTGTTTCTATAACAATTTCCTCAATTTGTCCGGCCTTTGCCCCAATGGCTACCACCGGAAATGCATTGGCTAATAAGCGTTTTACTGCCAAATTACTATATCTGGTAGGATTTTCAGAGGCGCCTAAAATGAGTGTTACTTTGCTAGACATGCTATTGTTTTTAATCTAAAAACTTTGATTTTACAGCAGGGGTGGGGATCATACAAGCATCCTTTTTCCCAAACCATTTATAACGGTTTTTGGCAATGAAATGATATACGCCGTTTCTAATAAATGCAGGAATAAATATAAAAACATAAAATATTGGCCAAGCGCCGGATAAATGTTTGCATACTTTCAATGCGCCTGTAGATTGCGTATGGGCTTCATTATCTTCAATCAATACAAATGAATCTAATTGATTTTCGGGAAGATGGTATTGTTTCAATAATGCTTTGCCGGTATTGCTTTGTAAAGCTGCAAATTGAAACCGATTTTTTGAATCTCTTTGAATAACAAAATTTACAGAACTATTGCAGAAATTGCAAACGCCATCAAATAGTATAATAGATTGTGTACTCATGCTTCTGTGTTATCAAATATACCTAGGATGCTTTGTATTACAAAAATATAGCTACCATAAAGAAACTGACTAACGGAATAAAGTATACCAGCCATGCTTGTTGAAATCGATTACTGCAAAACTGCATTCTTCGATAATAGGCTTTCAACATAAGTATAGCAAAGCAACCCATCCACATTTCAATGCTTAATATAGATAGCGGTATCCAATGTTGTAAGATGAGCAGGGGTAAGGCATATATAATCGACAAAAAACTCATCATGCTTATTTGTCCTATAAATTCTATCCCTTTTATTTTACCTAAGTAGAAAGCAATTGCACCGTTGATTGTCATCCAAATCAAATATTTCGTTTGAAATTGGATTGCATTTGATGGGGTATTTTGTAGCCCCATTATTGTTTGTTGAACGGGCAATAAAAATAAATAGGTACTGGTACAAAGCAATAGTATAAAAAACATCCTGTAGGTAATATTAAAAGTAGGCGTACAGTTTGATGCATTGTTTTTGGGCAATTGGGCCACCACCACTTTTCTATTGTATGAAATCAATTTATAGAAATGAACTAAGCACCATTTTATAGGTTGTATATTACCCACTTTTTTTATGAAGGGTATTTTTTTGCCGATTATTTCTAAGAGGGCATCTATACCATACAGTACATTTCCGGTTGATTGATTCAGCAAAGGAATTTCATTCACTGCCCTTGCCAAATCAATATGCGGTTGGTTTTCGGTGATGTTGCTAAACGATTTTCTGCCCGATGGGGTTAATAAACCGGTTTGTACAAATACCTGCGAATAAGCTGCACAAAGCGGACAGTTTTCATCGTAATACAATGTATGATCTTGCTTTTCCATGACCGGTATTTTTTAGTACGATTTAATCAATTCAATAGGGCGTGTTATAAAATGCTTGATTTCTACAAAACAAATGGTCGTATAAACAAGCGCAAGAATAGGTGCAATAAATAATAGGGCATACATTTCAAACCACCAAACAATTGGGGCAACAAAGCCCAGCATTGCCAATGCTAAAAAGAATAACATTAGCAGGTGATAATAAAATCTACTATGACGAGTAGATGTATTATACCCTTTCACTTGGTGAACAACCATGCTGGTGGTTTGCCAAAATCCTACAATGAAATAGAATGCCATAAAGCTGGCATCTTGTTGAATCATCCACCAAATACATCCAATAATTATTAAAGCCACACTCACCCAAGCATCTATTTTTTTATACGTTTTCATGATTTTATATTTTAAAGTTTCAGAAAAAATTGAAAATATGTTTTCAAATAAAAGCCACAATCGAGCGGCTTCTGTTTTATTATTTAAACATTTTAAGCAAATTGCCTAAAAACCAGTGTTCATCAGCTTTAATCATTACATCGAGGATTTCATCGGCCTGTTTACCAAATTTTCTGATGCCCGATACTGTTTCTACAAATTGTTTATTGTGTTTGTCTTTTTTATCTCCTTCGATGTTTTCAAGTTGAGCTAAGAGTTTTAACATGGGGTCCAATTCTCTTTTCTTACGTTCTTTGATGATTTGTGTGGCTACTTTCCAAATGTCTTTTTCGGCAGTAAAATATTCTTTGCGTTCGCCCGATACAATCACCCTATCTACCAACCCCCAACTGATCAATTCGCGCATATTCATATTTACATTTCCTCGGCTGATGGTTAATTGTTCCATAACATCATCTTGGGTTAATGGGTCCGGACTAATCATCAACAATGCATGAATTTGAGCCATGGTGCGATTAATGCCCCAATTAGAACCAAAAGCACCCCAGCTGTTGATAAATTGTTGTTTGGCTTCTTCTAATTGCATTTGCTTATTATTATGACATAAAGGTAATAATAGTTTTGAATTTTCAAAACTTTCTGAAAGTTTATTTTTAAAAACATAAAAAAAAGGTCTGAAACAAAGTTCAAACCTTTTAAATTATTTATTGAGTAGGTTATACCAACATGGTAACCGGATTTTCGAGGAATTTCTTCAAAGTTTGTAAGAAAGCAGCACCAACAGCACCATCAACACTTCTGTGGTCGCAACTGAGTGTAAGTTTCATTACATTATTTACCCCAAAGCCATCACCTTTACGAACAACTACTTCCTTAATTCTACCTACAGCAAGAATAGCACTGTCTGGCGGATTAATGATAGCCGTAAATTCTTCAATATCCATCATGCCTAAATTAGAGATGGTAAAAGTATTGCTACTGAATTCGGCAGGTTGTAATTTTTTATCTTTTGCTTTGCCATAAAGTTCTTTAGCATCTGCAGCAATTTGAGAAAGCGATTTTTGATCGGCAAAACGAATTACCGGTACAATTAATCCTTCGGGCATTGCTACTGCCGAACCAATATGAATATGATGATTTTGGCGAATGAAATCTCCCATCCAACTGCTATTTACATCTGGATGTTGGCGTAAGGCCATTGCAGCCGCTTTAATAATCATGTCGTTGAAAGAAATCTTAACCGGACTCACTTCATTCATTGCAGTACGAGCAGCCATAGCGTTATCCATGTTGATTTCCATGGTAAGATAAAAATGCGGTGCACTGAATTTGCTTTCACCCAAACGGCGTGCAATTACTTTGCGCATTTGAGTAAGTTGAATATCGGTGTATCCTTCTTGTCCTACAACAGTTTGCGTAACCGCAGCTTTTGGTGCAGCAGTAGGTGCAGGAGCCGTAGTTACCGGAGCCACATAATTATCAATATCTTTCTTAGTAATTCTTCCATGATCGCCACTACCTACTACAGTACTTAAATTGATGCCTTTTTCGGCAGCCAATTTTTTAGCCAATGGAGAGGCTTTTAAACGTTCATCTCCGGTTGATGTACTTACAGGAGCATCAACAGCAGTAGAGGCAGCCGAAGCTGCTACGGCTTCTGTAACAATAGGAGCTGCAGTTGCGGCATTAGCGCCAGATTTTTCGGCAGCCACATAAGCACTTACATCTGTACCCGCTTTACCTACAATAGCAATGATATCATTTACTTTTGCAGCTTGTCCGGCTTCAAAACCTACATATAATAAAGTACCTTCTTCGTAACCCACCACTTCCATGGTAGCTTTATCTGTTTCCACATCGGCCAAAACATCATCGCTTTTTACAGTATCGCCCACTTTTTTGTTCCAAGCCACAATTTTACCTTCTGTCATGGTATCGCTCAACAAAGGCATTCTAATTTCTTTTGCGCCTTCGGGTAAACTTACTTTAGATGAAACTGCAGCTGGGGCCGCAGCAACAGGTGTTGGTTCGGTAACTGGAGCAGCAGCAGCAACAGATCCTGAAGCTTGCAGAGCGGCGGAATAATCTTCTCCTTCTTTACCAATAACGGCAAGAATACCATCTACTTGAACAGCTTTTCCTTTTTCTACGCCGAGATATAATAAAAATCCATCATTATAACTTTCTAGCTCCATAGTAGCTTTATCGGTTTCCACTTCTGCTAATAAATCGCCTGATTTTACTTTATCGCCTACTTTTTTATGCCACTCTACGATTACCCCTTCTGTCATGGTATCACTCATCCGGGGCATGCGAATCACTTCTGCCATATGTTGAATATTTCTGATTTTTGTATTGAGGGTCGAAATTAATGCAAAAAAGGCAATTCTAGGGCTATTGTTCAATAGGATTACAGCATTTTTCAAAAATCAACCTTTAATTGCTATCGTGTTATTGTACCTAAGCTTTATTCTTGTAATATTCAATAGTTGTTTTAATGCCTGCTTGATAAGGGGTAGGCGTAAAATTGAAGGCTTTTTCAAATTTCGAACTGTCGAATATATAGTCGGCTTCATTTTGGTACAACATTTCGTAAATCTCTTTTACCAAGGGAACAAAAAAGCCCACTATTTTAATCATGAACTTACTTAAAACCGTATATTTTAAAGGAACGCCATAGGCTTCACAGGCTAGGGCAATCATTTCTTTCTCGGTTAATGCCGGGTGTGCTGTAGGTAGATGCCAAATTTGATTAAATGCAGTTTCTGATTGTGATAACAGCCATAATGCCTTACCACAATCGGCCGTATAGGTATAGGAATGTTTATTATCGGCACTTATTAAACATTGCGGCGTTTTTCCCTTTTTAAGATTTTCGGCTACCATACTATTAAATCCACTGGTTTTACAACGCGGACCATAAAAATCGGCAGCGCGGGCAACAATTGCAGTAAGTTGTCCGGTATTCATTTCATGTAATAATTGCGAAGTAATACCTGCTCTAATTTGTCCTTTCATGCTATCCGGCTCAAAAGGCAAATCTTCCGTCATGGCTCCATTTACTTTCCCTAAGGCGTAAACATTATCGAAAAAAATGAGTTTAGCTTGGTGTTGTTTACACGCATTAATGGTGTTTTGCATTACAACAGGCCACCACTTTTCCCAAACCGATTTTTTATATTCTAAGCCTACTAATAAATACACAATGGAAGACCCCTTTACGGCATTGGCAGTTTGCTCAGCATCGGTAAGATCTGCAGCGATGGCTTCGGTTCCGGCAATTGCAGTACCTTTTCTACTTACCGATCTTACTGTTTGTTGTTGGGCAAGCAATACTTCCGTGAGTTCGTTTCCAATTACTCCACCTGCGCCTAATATGGTATGCATAATCGATATTTTTAAGGTTAAGGATAGATTATTATATGTTTCATTTTTTTATTCTAAATCTAATTTCAATCGATCCCTGAGTTGCTTTACTAAAGGATAATTTTCTATCATCATTTGGTATTGCTGTTTTTTAGAGAGTAATGTTTCTGGTTCTTCTTCAGGCAAATCTATTTCAATAACAGTTATTTGATACACGAGTGCTTTGTTTCTAAAAAATTGTTGTAAATGATCTACCAATCCGGCTCTTTCTACTTCAATAAAAGATTTTTGAATAGGACTGCCGGTTATAATATCTATAAGATCATTGTTGATGATGCTTAATTCAACGGTTTTAAAATTGGTAACGGCCGAATGGTTGCTTCTTTCTTTGAGAATGTCGATATATTTTTCCCAAGCTTCGTTTACTAAATCTATACTTAAAGAGATGGGATTAATTTCGGTTAATTTTCTCTTGGCTGCAATAGTTTCCTTGATATTTTTCAAGGAAGATAAAGACGGTTTATTTTCGGTGGTTGGAAGTACAAAGCTACTTGCCGTACTTTCATCTTTTGGTAAAATAACTTCTGCCTTTTTTGTTGCTGTTGTTTCTATGATCAACGTAGCGGAAGGAACAACCGGTTTAGTTGGCGCCTTGGTTTCAGCAACATTCGTTTGTTTTCTGATGGGCGGCAATGCTCTAAATGCAATGGTTTTAGAGCCCTCAACTATTTTTTTTTTACTAAACGCACCATCGTTTCCGGTAAGTTCAATGGCTTGTTGTAAAAAACTCAATTTAATTAATGTAAGCTCTACATGTAATCGTTTATTGCGTGACTGTTTGAAATTGATTTCAGCTTCATTTAAAATATTCAACGCACTTACTATAAAAGAAACCGGCGTTTTTTCGGATTGCTGTATATATTTCTGTTTAAAATCTTCTGCTACTTCCAAAAGCATGGCTACCCTTGCATCTTTACTCACCAAAAGATTACGTAAAAATTCGGCAAATCCGTTTATAACCGTATCGCCTTCAAATCCTTTTCTATTGATTTCATCAAACATCAACAATGCGCTGCTGATATCTTGCGAAAGTAAATATGCTAACAGTTTAAAATAATAATCTTCATCTAAAATGTTGAGGTGCTCGAGGGTGTTTTGATAATTTACTTCGCCATTGGTAAAGCTTACAATTTTATCTAAAATGCTTAACGAATCACGCATACAACCTTCACTCTTCTGGGCAATAATATGCAGTGCAGCTTTATCGGCAGTGATGTGTTCTTTTACGCAAATTTCTTGCAGATGTTCTACAGTATCATTATTGGTGATGCGTTTGAAATCAAATATTTGGCACCTGCTTAAAATGGTGGGTAAAATTTTATGTTTTTCTGTAGTAGCTAAAATGAAGATTGCAAAGGGTGGAGGTTCTTCCAGTGTTTTTAAAAATGCATTGAAGGCCGATGAACTGAGCATGTGTACCTCATCTACAATATACACTTTGTATTTTCCGGCTTGAGGGGCAAAGCGCACTTGCTCTACTAAAGTTCTAATATCATCTACCGAGTTGTTACTCGCAGCATCTAATTCATGAATATTAAGGGAAGCGCCGGCATCAAAAGAAACACAACTATTACAAACATTACAAGCTTCGCCATCGGCAGTTTGATTTTCGCAATTGATTGTTTTGGCTAAAATTCTAGCACAAGTGGTTTTGCCTACACCTCTTGGTCCGCAAAATAAAAATGCATGCGCCAATTGGTTGTTCTTAATGGCATTTTTTAAAGTGGTAGTGATATGCGATTGGCCCACAACCGTAGAAAAATTCTGCGGACGGTATTTTCTAGCTGAAACAACGAAATTATCCATAATGCTAATCCTCCTAGAGGTACAAGTTTATTGAACGTTAATGCTGCAATTTACTAAACTGTTCTTGCTTTTTTAAAACAAAGCGCAGAGAATAACAGATAAGTTATGCACCGATATTTTTTAAGGAATATTACACTTGTCTTAAGCCAACATTGGATGTCTTTGAAAAGGTTTGTTGGGGTCAAATAAATGCCTGAATGTAGTGAGGTTTCTGCTGCGATGTGTTTCGCCTAAATTTTCGGCAACATTGATCATTTTGGGATTAAAATCGCCAATCCATTGCATTTCATATTTTTTATAGGGCGAACGTGGGGTTTGAAAAAAACGGGTTGCAGCTTCTCCTATCATATAAGCATCAACACCTTTTCCTTGCCATTCGGGAACAACGCCAAAAACCAATCCATTGCATTTGGGGTTGGAAACGAATTGTTTTACCAGTAAAAATTTCAATTTATGAAATAGACTGAATTTCCCGTTTAAGTACTTAAACCATTGATTTAAGTCGGGCAGGTTTACAAAAATGGCTACCGGCTCTTCTTTGTGATAAGCAAACCAAATGATGCGTTCGTCCATCACCGGCGTCATCGATTTGAAAATATTAATGGCTTGCTCTTTGGATAATTCTTTTAGTCCGCCATGGCCCGCCCACGCTTTATTGTACACCGTAACAAAATCGGAAGCAAATTTTGTGATTTGTTTTTTTTCGTAATGGGTAGCCGAAAAATCGGGATTGTTTTTAAATGCCTTATGTCTTTCATGAATTTTAGCAGTAAGGGGTCGATGAGGATCTAACCCAAAACAAATTTGATGAAAGAAGGGTTTAAAACCGTACTGTTCAAATAACGCAACATAATAAGGCGGGTTATAATTCATGCAATACAGCGGTTCTTCAAAGCCGGAGGTAACCATGCCCCACCAACGGTCTCTTTCACCAAAATTTATGGGGCCGTCCATTGCTTCCATGCCTTTTTCTTGCAGCCATTGTTTGGCCCCATCTAATAAAATTTTGGCTGCATTAAAATCATTGATGCATTCAAAAAAGCCAATACCGCCAACAGCGCAATCATCGCCTTTATTCTTATACTTTTGATTTTCAAATGCAGCAATTCGGCCAATAATTTGATGCTGATTATCCAATAAAATCCATCGGATAGAAGTGCCAAAACGGAATGCTTTATTTTTTGTGGGATTAAAAACCTCCTGAATGTCTTTATCTAATGGACGAATCCAATTGGGGTCATTTTTATACATCAAAACAGCTACTTTAATAAACAGCGCTTCGGTTTCGGGTGTATTTACTTCAAGGAGTTGCATCATGTTGTAAAGTAGTGAAAATTAACAAATAGCAAATATTTGAAAAAATCTTATTTACAGGGTGCGATAAAAATTAGGTGTAATTGAAGTTGGTAGCGTTTTGTTTTCTACAATTGTGGTTACCCAAATCCCTTTTTCCTTTTTTTCATGTTCAAACCGAACGAGCAATTTTTCAAAAGGACATTGGCTATGTAATCTTCCAATGATGTAATCATCTTTAATTTCAAAGCATATTTGTATGGGATTGGGGGTATTGTTGCAAAATCGAAGATCTTTATACCCATACACTACAGTAGCATCCGAGCCCAATGGGGTAAATCTTTCTGCTTCAGTATAAATATCCAAACTATGTGCATGGCGTTCTATAATTTGCATGCCGCTGAGTAAAGCTAAATAGTAAAGCATACCGGATAGTTGGCATAATCCTCCCCCGGTTTCTTGAATTATTTTTCCATCTTGAATTACCCTGCTTTTTCGATAACCTTTTTTTGCTGTTGGGTTGCCCAAACAATGCCAAAAGGAAAAAAGACTGCCCGCAGTTAAAGTGCGAAGATGTATCTGTTCAATAGCTATAAGCAAATTGTGTTTTTTTTCTAGATTACTGGCCGATAGTCTTAAGGGTTGTTTGATTTCAATAACAAATTGTCCGATTGTTTTTTCAAGTAAAGGAAGCGCCATTTTCTTTCTATTTCCGCTCCATGTATCTTTTAACCGCACTTTCAATAACCGAAAATGAAGTTTTATTGAAAATGGAAGTATTTTTCTGAGTAAAGGCCGAATCATCTGTATAATTTTTCCTTAAAATGTACAATACAATGCAACTATTGCATCCTTCCTGTAAAATAGGGGATTTATTAGGCTTCTAGGTAGATTTAGTGCGGCTACTTTTAAAAATAGTACAGATTAAGAATTGGATTTGTAGTTTGCCTTGAGGTTTCTGCACATTTTGGCCATTTTTAGTGCAAATTATCCTGTTCAAAATTTCAAATTTCAAACCACATTCCCTACCTTTGCGGCCTTAAAAAGTCCCATTTTACAATAAAATCTGATTTATGGCCAATACTGGTAAAATAAAATCAATCATCGGTGCTGTGGTTGACGTTCAGTTCGATAACGACAGCAAACTTCCTGAAATCCTTAATGCGCTTGAATTGAAGCGTGAAAATGGAGATGTGCTTGTACTTGAAGTGCAACAACATTTAGGAGAAGATAGTGTACGTACCATTGCGATGGACGGAACTGAAGGTTTGGTAAGAGGTACCGTAGTGGTAGATACCGGAAAGCCAATTTTGATGCCGGTGGGAGAAGGTATTAAAGGTCGTTTGTTTAATGTAACCGGAGATGCTATTGATGGTTTACCTCAGGTTTCAAAAGAAGGCGGTCGTGCTATCCATGCAAAACCACCATTATTCGAAAACTTAAGTACAGCTAACGAAGTATTGTTTACCGGTATCAAAGTAATTGATTTGATTGAGCCTTACGCAAAAGGTGGTAAAATTGGTTTGTTTGGTGGTGCGGGTGTAGGTAAAACCGTATTGATTCAAGAATTGATTAATAATATCGCGAAAGCTTATAGTGGTTTATCTGTGTTTGCAGGTGTAGGTGAAAGAACCCGTGAAGGAAACGATTTGATGCGTGAGATGATTGAAGCAGGCATTATGAACTATGGCGAAAAATTCAAACACAGCATGGAAGAAGGCGGTTGGGATTTGAGCACAGTAGATGTTAAAGGCTTAGAAGATAGTAAAGCAACCTTTGTGTTTGGTCAAATGAACGAACCTCCAGGTGCTCGTGCTCGTGTGGCTTTAAGTGGATTAACCATTGCCGAATATTTCCGTGATGGAGATGGTAGCGGTCAAGGAAAGGATATCTTATTCTTCGTAGATAATATCTTCCGTTTCACCCAAGCGGGTTCTGAGGTATCGGCTTTATTAGGTCGTATGCCATCAGCGGTGGGTTATCAACCAACATTGGCTACCGAAATGGGATTGATGCAAGAGCGTATTACTTCTACCAAAAACGGTTCAATTACCTCAGTACAAGCGGTATATGTACCTGCGGATGATTTAACCGATCCTGCTCCTGCAACTACATTTGCGCATTTGGATGCTACAACGGTATTGAGTCGTAAAATTGCGGATTTGGGTATTTATCCTGCAGTAGATCCATTAGATTCTACTTCAAGAATTCTTACCCCAATGATTGTGGGCGACGAACATTACAACACAGCCAATCGTGTAAAATTAATTTTACAACGTTATAAAGAATTACAAGATATCATCGCCATCCTTGGTTTAGATGAATTGAGTGATGAAGATAAATTAACCGTTTCTCGTGCTCGTAAGGTGCAACGTTTCTTAAGTCAACCTTTCTTCGTGGCAGAACAATTTACCGGTTTAAAAGGTGTATTGGTTTCTATTGAAGATACAATCCGTGGTTTCAATGCCATTATGGATGGTGAGGTAGATGAATATCCAGAAGCAGCATTTAACCTAGTTGGTACATTGGAAGATGCGGTTGAAAAAGGTAAAAAATTGATGGCTGCTGCTCAAGCTTAATCCTTGGCGCAAATAAATAACAATTATGACTTTAGAAATTCTAACTCCCGAGCGTAAAATTTTCAGTGGCGAAGTGTACGGTGTTCAATTACCCGGCATTACCGGTTCTTTTGAAGTATTGGATAAACATGCGCCCCTAGTAAGTGCTTTAAAAGCTGGGAAATTGAAAATTTTGAACGATAAAACTTCAACCAGTACTTATACCATTCAAGATGGTTTTGTAGAAGTTTTAGCAAACAAAGTAATTGTATTAATTGAAGGCGCTGAAGAGCTTTAACTAGAACAGCTTGAACATATTAAAAGGGGCAAACGTTGAGTTTGCCCCTTTTTTTAGCCCAATATTCAATTATTTTTTCTTTGATAATTTGATAGCGGCATAAACTATAGCAGCAGCTACTGCAATTAAGCCAGCAAACAGTAAAAAATTGTTACCGGGTAAATCAATCAAAAACTTCATCATGATGAAATGGATTATGGTTAGGAAAATTATTGATTATTTTTTTTCTTGCTCATTGATGTAATTCATCAATACAGTTTTTTGGTCGATGGTAAGTTTGTTAATCAAATTATCGTAACTCGTTAAAAATGGATTGATATCGGCTGGAGTTACAGATTGAAAGCCGGTGCCTTTGCTGTATTTCGATTTAAAAGTTTGAAATGCAGCATCCAAACTTAGGTCGGATATTCTCTTTGTTTTCATAAAACTAATATAGGCCGCAAAACGATCAAATGCAAATTGAATTTTTGCATTTTCCTGCACATTGCCAATTTTACTGGTAGCCGTAGACGCTACAGTCTTTTTTTCAGATTTGCAAATGGCAATACCAAAATAACAACCGCATGCGCCTTCATTAACGTTTTGATCAAAACAAATACAACAATTTGAGAAAAAACAACTCGAATTACATTGCGATAATCCTCCTGCACAGGTACAAGTAGAAACGGATTCTACCTTTGTAGTAGTTTGACAAAATGCGCTGATGCTAACCAGCGTTAAAAATGCATTTAAAATAAAATGTTTCATGTTGGGTATAATTAAAAATTTTGTTGACAACTGGGTTCGTCCCACATGCGTTGCCGGCATCTCTTACCTGGCTATTTAAGGCAAAGCCGTCAGATTGAATTGAAGCCTAGCCTGTTGAAGCAAAATACTTATTTCAAAACCATTAATGCTGCGCTTTTTGCCTGATGGTTTATGTTTGCTTTTTTTGCGGAACAGCGGCCACAATAATCATGCATTGACTTTCAAATAGGTTATCGATACTTCTATCTTTCAATTTGTTTAAGCCATACAAATTCATAACAGTATTGTACTGCTTTACTTGTTATATAACAGGTACAAAGATCCTATTTGAAGGTAAATTTCAAAAGGTGTTTTCAACAGTTTTTTAGAGTAAAAAAGCGGTAAAAATGCGCACTATTTTTTGGAGTAAGAAATGTTGGCTTTAAAGCATAATAGTGCAATTGCAAAGGCAATAATAGCAATTAGTACACCAAAATAATACGCTACTATTGCAGTAAAGAGCGCTAATAAGAACGGAAAAATGAAGAAAAATAAGCTAACTAATATTGAGTCATAATGATCATTATCGTTATTCATTTTATCTACCAACCATTGTAGTACTCGAATAAAAGGAGTATACAATAACCATCCTATAAAAGCAAATGGTGCAAGTAGTAGATTGATCCATTGTGGTTGTTGAATAGCAAATTTGTCTTTTAAATGTTGCTTGTCTGTAGCTGCTATTTCATAAACGAATGGACTTAACTCGCCTTTTAATATTTGGTTGAAAGATTGAATTTTTTTTCCAAAACTTTCATTAGGTTCAATGGCTGAATGGGTAATGATTTTGCCAAAATATAAATGAATGACTTTGCCAAAATTTCTAAAGGAATTGTAATTGATGGCCACTGGCAATACTTTCAACGGAATGCCTTCTTCCCAGCAACTAAAAGCTATACGTGCAGTACCTTTTTTCAGCGCACGAAAATGCCATTCATTGATACATCGGCCTTCACTGAAAATTAAAACAATGCCATTATTGCGAAAAATTTGCCGGCATTGCTCAAAAGTTTTGTAATTGATATCCATGTTTTCTACCCCTTCACTTTCTCGGTAAATGGGTAAAATATTTAACGCTTTTAACAACCGGGCAGTAAATGGATTTTTGAAGGCATCGCCTCTGGCTAATGAATAAATAGGCTGTTTAAAATGCGTACAAAGTATAATGGCGTCTAAAAAAGAATTGGGGTGATTGGAGGCTAACAAAATTGGCCCTTTCGATTGAAATAAATCAGGATGGTTAACTTTAAACGTCCTACAATAAAATGGAAATGCAATTCTGGCAAGTATGTTCATTACCCAATACAACATATCGTCAAGGTAATAATAAATTTTCAATAGCACATTAGGCTTGTCGGAAATCGCATTACACTTAATTACTTATTTATTAATGGTGGAGTAATTATTAAATTAAATTATATTTATATCACTAAACATAAAACGATGAGATATTTTACTATTGCTATTATATTTCTATTAGCATTCACCAATTCTATTGCACAAGTTAGCCTTAACTTTACCGGTAACCCCCCCGACCCTAGCAGTATGCTTGATATTGTGAGTACGAATAGAGGTTTATTAATTCCTCGTGTAAGCATCGACAGTTTAAAAGATGTTACCTCTATTGCGGCACCAAGCAATGGTTTAATTGTATTTAATACGGTTGAGCCAGGTGTTAGAAACGATATGCAACGTGGATTGTATTATTATAGTACCAATGTTGTGAGTTGGGTTAAAATGACCGATAATTTAAAAGACAACGTTTGGGCACCGGGTGGTTTATTAGGATTAAAATTACGCGATGAAACGGATGGGGTAGAAATCATGGACCCTTTTACCGGATCACAAACCAATTTTAATCCTAAAGTAAAAATTTTAAAAGCCATTGATTCTGCATCATTAAATGCAAAAAACAATATCCCTGTATTAACCTTAACCGGTGTAAACAAAAAAACGGTTGCCGGATGGGAATTTCGTCAGAAAGCCAGTATTATTTTTGAAAATAATTATTTATTGGCCAATGGTATAACCGGAGCTACTACAAACTCTATTGCCATTTCTGCTTATACCGAAAATCCAGGAACTAATGCCAATGTACAAACAAACGGATTGGCGTTTTATACATTTGCCGCACCTCAAAATACAGCAGTAGCAGATACGCCTTCTATGTCCTTATTTAGGCATAATGTGGGTATTGGCGCTTATGCCGTGGATAGTAATAAAGTAACTGAAGGAAGATTACAGATAACCGGTCTTTCAAATGGAGATCAGCTTTCATTAAGGCATCCTTCTAGTGTCAATTTGAAGTGGGGAATATATGTAAGTTCTATTGACAGTTCTTTAAATTTTTACAGCAATGGTAGTTTAAGAGCAAACATTGATAGAGTTACGGGTGTTTATTCTGCATTATCAGACAGAAACTTAAAAAAACAAATCACGCCATTACAACCCGTTTTACAACAACTTAAATCCCTGCCTGTTTACAGCTATCGATATACAGAAAACGCAGATACCGATCGACGATCAATTGGGTTTATGGCTCAAGATGTAGAACCCATTTTTCCGGAATTAGTGTTTCATAAAAAAGATAGAGAAACCGGATCGCCATTTTTAATGCTTACTTATCAATCTTTTGGTCCTATTGCTATTAAAGCCATTCAAGAACAGCAAGTAATTATCGATGCACAAGAGCAACGTATAAAAAAATTGGAAGCTATGGTTGAAGAAATACAGTCAACATTAAACAAACACTAAAATGATATTGTAATACTTTGTATGTACTTTAAAAATTCTTCAAAATGTATTTTATAAGATTGATGGTATTCATTGCCTCGTTGCCACTGCTTAGTTGTAATTGGGCAAAAGAGAAAACAAAAGCCACTGTAAATAAAACGGGTGAAGTAGTTGCCAAAACCGGATCGGAGTTTGTAGATGGCATGTCGAAGGGCATTGAAAAAACTTTTCAGCAATCGGTAGATTTTTCTGAAACCCTTAAACAGCAAGGCGTTCAGCCGGGTAAAATTATTATTTCCGGTACAGATTCTACTACTGATAATATTATTACAGCTTATTTAATTTTTGATAAAGATGTAGAATTGCCCATCACCATTAAAATTTTCTCTGAGCAAAATCAAGAGTATGGAAGGGTAACACAAACTGTAAAAGGGCTTAAAGGCGAAGCCCGTTTTGTAGATTTT
This sequence comes from Ferruginibacter sp., assembly GCA_049314655.1. Taxonomy (GTDB): domain Bacteria; phylum Bacteroidota; class Bacteroidia; order Chitinophagales; family Chitinophagaceae; genus Ferruginibacter. Next base: position 17,015 of record JBMOEQ010000014.1, read on the forward strand.
ATTTTTGATAAAAGAACCAATATTAATGGAAAAGATAAATTGGTTATACAATAAACTAAGCCCTAGTTTAATTGTGGATCAATAGGGTAGTTTACCATCATGGAATAATCGCCGCCCAAATGCTTTAAACTGTCTTTCCAAATTTCTGTTGGGGTTTTATGGAAAATTAATTTGCGTGTAGCCGAAACAGTAATCCATGTTTTTTCATTCAATTCATCTATCAATTGGCCATTTCCCCAACCACTGTAACCTACAAAAAAGCGAATTTTTTGAAGGTCTAATCTATAGTTTCTAACCAATTCCAATACAGCATCAAAATTGCCTCCCCAAAATACATCTTCCATTACTTCTATGCCTCCGGGAATTTCATCGGGGCATTGGTGTAAAAAATGCAAAGTATCTGTTTGAACTGGCCCTCCGTCGAATAATGGAATCGTTTGTCCATCTAAACCCGGAATCAAATCGTTTAAAGTGTTGTTGTGCTTTTTATTCAATACAAATCCAAAACTCCCATTGTCTTGATGTTCGCAAATAAAAACAACGGTTCTTAGAAAATTAGGATCCTTTAAAAAGGGATCGGCTATTAATAAGGTGCCTGGTGCAGGTGCTATCATACGGCAAAATTATTGCTTCAACAGATTTTCTGATAATCTTGTCTAATTTTTTTTAGTTAAAAGTTCATCTAAACCTTCGTTAAATTTGATTTTTTAAGGGTTTATATTACCTTTCGCCACTTAAACTGGAGTAATTTTGTTTGAATGAAGAGAATTTTCCCCATCATTACTGTTTTAATCCTCTTATCGCTATTAGGAATTATTTTTTTTCAAATTCTTTGGATTAAAGGTTCATTGGAAGCTGAAGAACAAAAATTTTATGAGCATGTAGGAATGGCTGCATATCAAGCATCTGAAGATTTGATGCAAGAGAAGGGTAACCTCATGCCTATGAAAAGGAAAAATGAGGGTGTTTTTCCTAGCGAAAGATTACAATTCGAATTTTTTAAACCCACTATTGCTCAAAAATATTCGCGAGATGAAATTCGAGAAATACTGCGTCGAGCTTTTGACAAACACAGTTTAAAAAAAGTACCTTTTGAATTTGCCATTTCATCTACATCTTTAGCCGGTGAAGAAATTCAATCGGAACAATTTTATAAATTATATAGCGATTCTGCTCACAACAAACCTCAAATCATTCCGCTTGAATCGCCCAGTGGTAGCCTATCGGAAGGAATTTCTCCGCAAGAGTTATTGATCATCATAGTACCGCATGCCAAGAATTTCATTTGGCGTTCTATGACATGGTTCATCATTGGTGCTATCTTCTTTACCATTATCATCATGTGTGCTTTTTTCATTACCGTAAGGGCATTGTTAAAGCAAAAAAAATTGAGTGAAATTAAATCCGATTTCATCAACAATATGACACACGAGTTTAAAACGCCCTTAGCAACCATATCCTTGGCCGTTGATGCTTTAAAAAATGAAAAGGTTATCAACGACCGCACTAAAATGAGTTATTTCACCGGTATCATCAAGGAAGAAAATAAACGCATGAATAAGCAAGTGGAAACCATTTTGCAAGCTGCTTTGTTGGATAAACAAGAGGTTCAACTCAATCTAAAAAAATTACATGTACACGAATTAATTCAAAGTGCAGTAACCAATATTCAACTTCAGGTAGAAGAAAAGGGGGGTAAACTTGAATTAACTTTATTGGCCGGTAAAGATGAAATGATGGCAGATGAAGTTCATTTTACCAATCTTATTTCTAATTTATTAGAAAATGCAGTAAAATATTCCAAAGAAAATTTAGTTATAAAATTAAGTACGCAGTCTTCGGGCAATACCATCAAAATTAAAATTGAAGACAATGGTATTGGAATGAATAAAGAAACCCTCAGTCGTATTTTTGAAAAATTCTATCGTGCCCATACCGGCAATATTCATAATGTTAAAGGCTTCGGATTAGGCTTAAGCTATGTAAAAACTATGGTTGAAGCACATAAAGGTACCATCAAAGCCGAAAGCGTATCGGGTAGAGGCAGTACTTTTACCCTCAGTTTCCATTTGGTATAATTATTCCCAAATTTTCCTTCTAACACAGTGCTTTTTAAGCATTACGACTACCGTTCTTCTATAGAAATGGTTGATTTATAAGCGCTTGTTGAGTAATCCACAGGTTATACACCGCTATTCACATGATTTTCACAGTAAAATAGGCTTAAATAGCTTTAAAACCTTACACCTAACGCATTGAGGTACTGTGGAAAAAAATGTTTCCAATAATTAATGTTCTAAAGTGGGAAAAAGTGTTATTTTGTGTAATAAATTTATTTCCCTGCATTAATAATATCTAAATGATTGGTTTTCTTGGTGAATATGAGGTTACGTTGGATGCCAAGGGGCGCTTCCTTTTACCGGCCGGCTTTAAAAAGCAGCTGCCGGAAGAAGGTGCAAACCAATTTGTGCTTAACCGAGGTATAGAACCTTGTTTAAGCTTGTATCCAATTAAAAGCTGGGAACCCATATTCGAGAAAGTAAACAAACTGAATGATTTTGATCCAAAAGTACGCCAATTTCGACGCTTTTTTTTGAATGGTGCTTCTCCTGTTGAATTGGATTCGGCAGGAAGAATACTGATCTCAAAATCATTGTTGGAATATGCAGGTATCACAAAAGATGCCATTTTGATTGCAGCAGTGAATAAGATTGAAATCTGGGATGTAAATAGATATAAACAGCTCTTTGAATCTTTTTCGCCCGAACAATTTAGCAGTTTGGCGAACGAGGTGATGAATAATCCTGGTCTGCCGGATTTGTAACCCCAATTTGGAATGCGTAAAGAACAAAACAATATTACCCTTCCGGCCGACGAGCAAAATGAGTATCACATCCCTGTCCTCCTCCATGAAGCTATTGAAGGGCTGGCTATTAAACCCGATGGGATTTATGTAGACTGCACTTTTGGTGGTGGTGGGCATAGCAGGGCGATACTTGCTCAATTAAATGCTAACGGAAAATTGGTTGCCTTTGATCAAGATGCTGATGCAGTGCAAAATCTTCCCGATGACCCGAGAATCATTTTCGTTCCGGAAAATTTTAGGCATATCGGCAGGTTTTTAAAACTACATCAAATAACACAGGTAGATGGCATATTAGCCGACTTAGGGGTTTCGAGTCACCAATTTGATGAAGCAACAAGAGGTTTTTCCATTCGGTTTGATGCCGATTTAGATATGCGGATGGATCAACGTCAAGAGAAAACTGCGGCACAAGTTATCAGCAACAGTTCGGCGGCTTACCTACATAAACTATTTGAAAAATACGGTGAAGTAACTAATGCCAAAACACTAGCCAATACACTGGTTGAAAAAAGATCTATAGTACCCATAAAAACAATACAAGATTTTAAACAAGCCACTCAAAGTATCGTAAAAGGTAATCCGCAAAAATATTTAGCGCAGGTTTTTCAGGCGTTGCGGATTGAAGTAAATGATGAGTTTGGTGCGTTGGAAATTTTGTTAGAACAAATCCCCTTACTATTGAAACCCGGCGGCCGTGCCGCATTTATTACTTTTCATTCTTTAGAAGATAGGTTGGTAAAAGTGTTTTTTAAATCAGGTTCATTGAATGAATCTGCACCCGACCAACTCTATGGAACCAGAAAAGAAAATCCATTCATCCTTGTTAATAAAAAACCCATCCTGCCTTCCGAAGAAGAATATTCAAAGAACAAAAGATCGAGAAGTGCAAAACTTCGAGTGGCAGAAAAAGTATAAAAAAAATTGCGCCATTGGCAAAAGAAAATAACATAGAAGGAAAATCAACATCACCAGTTCAGCAAAAAGTTGAATGGAAAAAACTGCTGAGTCATAAGTGGGTTGTAAAAAATATTCCATTCTTCCTTTTTCTTGCTGTATTGGCGGTTTTATATATCTATAACGGACATAGTGCAGATAAGCTGGCACGCAAAATGGCCGCTACTGAAAAAAATATTAAAGAACTCGAATACGAATACAAAACCATAAAAAGCGAAGTGATTTTTAGAAGCAAAGCCAGCGAACTCGTAAAAGCTGTAGAGCCATTGGGATTGAAAGAACTTACGCGTCCACCGGTTTTGTTGGGCGATTCAACCGGAAAATAAAAACGTATACCGAAATACAATAAAAAGAACAAAGTACCGAAAGGGAAAAACTAAATGGATATAAGAAAAGACATATTATGGCGGGTGTATTTCTGCTTCCTCGGCATTATTTTGCTGGGGATGGTTGTACTAGGCCGTGCCTTTTATATCCAACGTGTAGAAGGACAATATTGGAAAAGCATGGGCGATAGTTTGCATTTAAAGTTCGAACCTTTAAAAGCCGAGCGTGGATCTATATTTAGTGAAGATGGAAATATGCTCAGTACATCGGTTCCAATTTTTGATGTGTTTATCGATTTTGCCGCCGACGGATTAAGAGAAAAAAATGGCAAACGTTTTAAAGATAATATAGACTCATTAAGCTTATCGCTTGCTAATTTATTTCAAGATAAAGCTAGCGCAGCCTACAAAAGAGAGTTACAATTTGCTTATAGCAATAAAGACCGCTATTATCCTCTTCGTAAAAAAATCTCTTTTGTTGAATATAAAGCCCTTCGAGCATTTCCATTAGTTCGTTTAGGTAAAAATAAAAGTGGATTCATCTTCTTTGCAAGAGATAAGCGCATCAATCCTTATGTTTTATTGGCTAATAGAACCATCGGACTTTCAAGAGATAATGCAAAACAAAATGTAGGTCTCGAGCAAAAATACGATAGCCTATTGCGCGGTACCGATGGTCAACGTTTAATGCGTTATATCGCCGGAGCATATATGCCTGTTGAAAATGCAGAAGTAGAGCCCGAAAATGGAAAAGATATCATCACCAATCTCGATACCTATATTCAAGATGTTGCCGAAAATGCTTTAATGAAAAGGATGGTAGATAACAATTCGCTTCATGGAACGGCTATTGTTATGGAAACTGCTACCGGAAAAATTAAAGCCATTGCAAATTTAGGTAAACAAGCAGATGGCAGTTTTGCGGAAGATCTTAATTACGGCGTTGGTAAATGTACCGAACCCGGCTCTGTATTTAAATTGGCTACGTTGCTTTGTTTAATGGAAGATAAATATGTAGACAAAAATTCTATCGTGGATTGTGAGGGTGGCGTAAAAAGTTTTCACGGTTTACGCATTAGAGATTCGCATTTAGGTGCCGGACAACTTACGGTTAAAGATGCTTTTCTTAGAAGTAGTAATGTGGCTTTTGCAAAATTGGCCGATCAATATTACGGTAGCCAACCCTCAAAATTTATCGACCATTTACATCGCCTTCATTTAGATACCTATACCGGCATTGATTTAACGGCAGCATCAGGAAAGCCAACGGTGAAAAATCCTAAATCAAAAAGTTGGAGCGGTACTACAATTCCTTATATGGCGCATGGATATGAAGCTTTGTATTCTCCTTTACACATGTTGATGTTGTACAATGCTGTAGCCAATAACGGAAAAATGATGCGCCCTTACTTGGTAAACAGTATCCGCGAATATGGCATTACGGTTCAAACCATACAACCTCAAGTGTTGGTAGAACAAGTGGCCCGCCCCGAAGTGATTGCTCAATTACAAGAATGTATGCGTGCAGTTGTAGATAGCGTTCATGGAACCGCACGTTCTATTAGAGATTCGGCATATAATATTGCGGGAAAAACAGGTACTGCTGTATCAGCCATGAATAATAAAGGATATAATAAAGGCAATAAAATTTACCAGTCTTCATTCATTGGATATTTTCCAGCCGAAAAGCCACAATACACTATCGCGGTGGTAATTCAAAATACTAGAGAATCGAAATTGATTTATGGTGGTGCGGTATCGGCTCCGGTTTTTAAAGAAATCAGCGATAAAATTTATGGTCGCTATTTAAGCACCAAACGATATACCGGAACACCTTCAGTAGACTCTAATCGCTATGCTTTTTATGGTATGAAAGAAGATTTAGGAAGTATCTTTTCTACGCTTCATATGCCCTTCAGCGATTCGGTAAGAGGTGGTTATTGGCGCTCGGCAACTTTAGTAAATAATCAAGCTGCTATGGGGGTTAACCAATCGGTAATGCCCGGCTCAGGTATTATCCCCGATGTAAAAGGCATGGGCTTGAAAGATGCAGTGTATATTTTAGAAAATGTGGGGTTAAAAGTAAAAGTTTCCGGAAAAGGAAAAGTATTAAATCAATCTATTCTTGCGGGTACGGCTAGCCGAAAAGGACAATTGATTGAATTGATTTTAAATTAATGTTCGCTTCATTAAGGAAGCCATCGATATATGTTAAAAGATATACTATACAAAGCAGGCATTAAAACAGTAGCAGGTGATACCGCTATTGAAATTAATGATGTGCAAATTGATTCCCGTAAAGTTACAGCGGGCAGTTGCTTTGTAGCAGTAAATGGCGTACATACTAACGGGCACGACTACATTTTTACTGCTATAGATAATGGTGCCATAGCAATTGTATGTGAAATTTTACCCGACAAAATAATTCCTACTATCACTTATGTTCAAGTAGAAAATAGTGCCATCGCTGCCGGAACCATGAGTCATTTGTTTTTTGGTGAACCAACTTTATCCATGAAATTGGTGGGCGTTACCGGTACCAATGGCAAAACAACCATCGCTACTTTATTGTGGAAATTGTTTACCGAATTGGGCTATACCTGCGGATTAATCAGCACGGTACAAAACCAAATTGGGGCCAACATCATTCCATCTACCCATACTACGCCCGATGCCATCAGCATCAATCGTTTACTTAAAGAAATGAAAGATGCCGGTTGTACCCATGTGTTTATGGAATGCAGTAGTCATGCTATTCATCAACACCGCATAGCCGGATTAGAATTTGCCGGCGCATTGTTTAGCAACATCACTCATGATCATTTAGATTATCACAAAACTTTTGATGAATACATCCGCGTAAAAAAATCTTGGTTCGATGGATTGCCAACATCAGCATTTGCCATTAGCAATGCCGATGATAAGCGCGGACAAGTAATGTTACAAAATACTACTGCAGCACGCCATTATTATAGTTTGCGTACTATGGCCGATTTTAAAGGTAAGATTTTAGAAAACAGCTTAGCCGGTTTACACCTACTCGTAAATGACATTGAAGTGTATTTCCGTTTAATTGGCGAATTCAATGCGTATAATTTATTAGCTGTTTATGGTGCTGCAATTTGCCTAGGCGAAGACAAGCACAAAGTATTGCAAGCGTTGAGTCAATTACAAGGTGCAGAAGGCAGATTCGATTATATCATTAGTGCACAAGATAAAGTGATTGGCATTGTAGACTATGCACATACACCCGATGCATTGATTAATGTATTAGCTACCATTAAAAATTTACGTCAAGGGCACGAACGCATTATTACTGTGGTAGGATGTGGTGGTGATAGAGATAGAACCAAACGTCCAATAATGGCCGAAGTGGCTTGCGAACATAGTGATAAAGTGATTTTTACTGCAGATAATCCGCGCAGCGAAGATCCACTCGAAATCATTAAAGAAATGGAAGCCGGCGTAAATGTAGTGTCTCGTAAAAAATACATTTCGGTAGCCGATAGAAGAGAAGCCATCAAAACTGCCGTATCGCTTTCTGCCAAAGATGATATTGTTTTGATTGCAGGAAAAGGACATGAAAAATATCAAGACATTAAAGGCGTGAAGTACGATTTTGATGACAAAAAAGTATTGCAAGAAGTTTTTGAATTATTAGAAAAATAAATAAACACCATGAACTCCGGTTCATGAATAAACAAAGCATATGTTATATCACCTCTTTCATTGGCTGACCAAAGAAGGAATCCGTTTCCCAGGTAGCGGACTATTCGACTTCATCACTTTTAGGGTGATGCTGGCAATGATATTGAGTTTGGTGATAACAACAGTTTACGGAAAAAAGCTCATTAACTTTTTACAAAAGAAACAGTTGGGCGAAACCGTTCGTGATTTAGGTTTAGCAGGCGAACAACAAAAAAAGGGCACGCCAACAATGGGCGGCATCATTATCATTTTAGCCATTATCATCCCTACTTTGTTATTGGCCAATTTAGATAAAGTTTATATCCGTTTGATGTTGCTTTGTACTGTTTGGCTAGGTACAATAGGTTTCATAGACGACTATTTAAAAATTCGTTCTAAACGTTTAGCTAAATTAAAAGGGGTAGACTATAAGAAAAGCGATAGTGATGGTTTGGCCGGAAAATTCAAAATATTCGGACAAGTAATGTTGGGCATCATTGTAGGCGCAACGCTTTATTTTAACAATAGTGTTCATGTGCAGCGAGAAGTATATAACCCCAATATTCAGTATGTAAAAGATTCTGTATTAAAACAAGGCGAGAAGTTATTGAGCGATTCATTTAAAGTTGTAAAAATTGATGGTAAGGAACATCTTTTTGTAAAAGTAAAAACGCCTATTACAACCATTCCTTTTGTAAAAACACACGAGTTTAACTACGCTAAATTATTGCCTAAAAGTTGGCAAGACTATACTTACGTGTTGTACATATTGATTGTAATCTTCATTGTAACAGCAGTAAGTAATGGCGCAAATATTACCGATGGATTAGACGGATTGGCAACAGGCGTAAGTGCCATCATTGGTATATGCTTAGGCATTTTTGCATACGTCAGTGGCAATATCAAGTTTGCCGAATACCTCAATATCATGTATATCCCCAACTTGGGCGAGTTGTCGATTTTCATTGCGGCATTTGTGGGGGCATGTATAGGTTTCCTTTGGTACAATTCATTTCCTGCGCAAGTGTTTATGGGCGATACCGGAAGTTTGGCATTAGGCGGTATCATAGCTGCATTAGCCATTATTGTGCGTAAAGAATTATTGATACCTATTTTTTGCTTGGTGTTTTTTGTAGAGTTATTGAGTGTGATGATACAAGTGAGTTATTTCAAATATACCAAGCGAAAGTATGGCGAGGGGCGGCGAGTCTTTCTCATGAGTCCGTTACATCATCACTACCAAAAACTCGGATATCATGAAAGTAAAATTGCAGTGCGTTTTTGGATTATGACGATTTTATGTGTGGTTACTGCAATTGTAACATTGAAGATGAGATAAGTAAGATAGGTTGTTTTAAGTTATACTAATCCGTAACGATGAAAATGAAATTGAACCACTAACCCTTAAATTCTATGCTGTTGAAGAACCAATTTTTGTAAAAAGGACAATAAAGATTTCTGAATACGAGTCCCATTAAATTCTATGCTGTTGAAAAACCCATCCACCCCTGTTAAAATGCAAATGCATTGGTAAATGAATAAAAAAATGGTCATACTCGGAGGCGGCGAAAGCGGTGTTGGTGCTGCGCTGCTGGCAAAGCAACAAGGATACGATGTGTTCTTGAGCGATGCCGGTATGCTTGCAAGCCATTATCGTAAAGAACTGCAAGATCATGCCATTCGTTTCGAAGAAGGCGGTCATTCAGAAGCCATTGTTTTAGCCGCCGATGAATTGATTAAAAGTCCAGGCATTCCTGAAAAAAACGAACTCATTCAAAAAATTCGGGCTAAAGGCATCCCGGTAATGAGTGAAATAGAATTTGCATATCGGTATAAAGGCGAAAGTAAAATTATTGCCATCACCGGTAGCAATGGTAAAACCACTACAACATCGCTTGCTTATCATATTTGTAAAACAGGTGGAGCCGATTGTGCAATGGTTGGAAACATTGGCTACTCTTTTGCGAAACAAATTGCTTTAGAGCCAAAAGCATTGTACATCGTAGAAGTAAGTTCTTTTCAGTTGGATGATATCCACAGCTTTCGTGCAGATGTGGCAATTCTGACCAATATTACTGAAGATCATTTAGACCGTTACGATTATAAGATGCAGAATTACATCAACAGTAAATTTCGCATCACCGAAAATCTTTTGCCAACCGACATATTCATCTATAACCTAGATGATGAAGTTACCATGGCAAACATCAATACACATCCCATTAAATCATTACTATATCCCATTACAATGAGTAAACAACTGCCACAAGGTGCTTATCTGCAGAATGCTAAAATGCATTTGAAATGGAAAAGCGAGGAAATACAAATGAGCATAGAAGATTTTGCCCTAAAAGGAAAACACAATCATTACAACAGTATGGCCGCAAGTTTAGCCGGATCA
>JBMOEQ010000015.1:0-27106 GCA_049314655.1 Ferruginibacter sp.
AAAATTGCACATTTTTTAAAGGCACATCATAAAGTAGAAAAAGTATACTATTTAGGATTTACTGCAATAAACAATCCAACACAAGTACACATTCTAAACAAACAATACCTCAGTAATGGAGCCATGGTAAGCTTTGATGTAAAAGGTGGAGAAAAAGAAGCATTTCGATGCCTAAACCATTTGAAACACATCAAACTTGCTGTTAGCCTTGGAGGCACCGAAAGTTTAGCCGAACATCCTTATTCTATGACCCACTCCGATGTTCCCGACGAAGAAAAGAATAATTTAGGCCTTACTGAAAAAATGATTCGTCTAAGTGTAGGAATAGAAAATGTTGATGATATTATTTGGGATTTAGAACAAGCTCTAGCAGAAATATAGGCGTACTTTAATTTTTGCTTGTTTATAACAGCACAAAAAGTGATTCTACAAACAAATTTAGCGTTATTTGTAGTTGCTTTCTGTTAACGTATTGCAGAAATAGACTATTAATTGAATACCATCAATCTTCTTAATCTTAGAATTAAATATATGAAGTGTTTATCGTTTGTATTAACTTTCTTTTTTTCCTTAACTATTTGGGCACAAGAGAAACCCATTCAGTTCAACATAAAAGCACATACCACTCAGGAAGGCAAATATCAACTCATCATTGACGCTTCAATTAAATCAGGTATAAAACTCTTATCTACCAACAAAATAGTTGGCTTAGATGATGTAAAAACATCCATCAATTTTGACAGTGCGGCATTGCCTAAATTGAAAGACAGCATAAAAGCTTCTTACCCAGCCCGAAAAGAACAATCAGTTGCACTTGGAAATTTAAACATCAATTACTATCAAGATTCTGCGCAGTGGATTCAATCTATACTAGTTCAACCTGGTGACAGCTTTAGAATTAAAGGAACCATCAATTATTATATTTTAAAAGGCGATGAATTACTTAATTTTTCTGAACCCATTTCAAGAGAATTTATTTATGCGGCTCAAACAACAACAAACCCTTCAATTCCAATAACATCATCTCAAAATAATAAATCTATTTGGGGATGGTTAGTTGCAGGATTCATTGCTGGCTTGATAGGATTTTTAACGCCTTGCGTATATTCTCTTGTACCCGTTACAGTAAGTTTATTTCTAAAAAGAAGTAAAACCCCTGCCGAAGGAAGAAAAAGTGCATTATTTTATTCCTTTTCGATAGTAGCCATTTATACCATTGTAGGAATTTTATCAGTATTATTTGTACCACAATCTACTTGGAACGATATTTCTACAAGTTGGCTATTTAATTTATTTGTATTTGTACTTTTCATCATTTTCGGCATTTCATTTTTAGGGGCATTTGAAATTTCTTTACCTGCATCTTGGGCTACAAAACTCGATAGCAAATCTGGCTTAGGAAGTTATTCAGGAATCTTTTTTATGGCACTTACATTAGTAGTAGTGTCTTTTAGTTGTACAGGAAATTTTGTTGCCAGCTTATTAGGCGTAGCTTCTAAAACCAATAAACTAGCGGCTATTTTTGGCATGTTTGGTTTTGGTTTAGGTTTAGCTTTACCCTTTGCCTTGTTTGCATTTTTTCCGTCTTTATTAAAAGAAATTTCTAAACCCGGTGGTTGGCAAAATGTATTGAAGGTTTCTTTAGGCATTTTAGAAATTGCTTTAGCCATGAAATTTTTAAGCAATATGGACGTGCAGTTGGGCACATTCTGGCTAAGCAGAGATATTTATTTAGCCATTTGGGTTGCCCTCTTTAGCTTATTAACCATCTATCTTTTAGGCGGTTTTAGAATGAAACACGATAGCGACTTACCCAAAAACGATTGGGATAAAACCTATATCCCCATTCCACGATTTTTCTTTGCACTAATCTTCCTCTCCTTTACTATTTATTTAATTCCGGGATTATGGGGTGCGCCTTTAAATAAAATCAGTGGTTTGCTTCCTCCCTATGGCACACAAGAATATACCGGAATAAAAAATACATCTATATCAAATTCTACTGCTTCAGAAAACAATACGTTTACCATTAAGCCTACTAAATATGTTGCAGAATTAATCAATAATGAATCGGCTGCTGCAAAAAATGCAGGCTTAGAAGCTTTCTTCGATTATGATGAAGCTTTGGCAGCGGCAAAAGAACAAAACAAACCGTTGATGATCGATTTCACCGGCATTGTTTGTCCAAATTGCAGAGAATTTGAAAATCGTGTATGGACGATTCCCGAAGTAATGGACAGAATGAAAAACAAATTTGTTGTGGCTTCTTTATTTGAAGATTTCAATAAAGAACTTCCTGATGTAGAAAAAATTCATTCGCCCGAATTAGACGCAACATTACAAACTGTTGGAGATAAATTTAAAGCTTTATCGCTTCAATTAACCGGTGGAATTTCTCAACCCAATTATGTTTTTTTATATCCAGATGGCACCAAAATAATTAATAAAGGATATGGATACGATGATGTTCAAAAAAATGGAGCAATGGATTTTGCTAAACACTTAGATCAAGTGATTACACTATTCAACAAAAAGTAATTAACTCCTTTTCTTATAACTGAATACGGCCCATCCATTAAAAAATAAGGCAAATCCAAAAACAATCAACAACTGCTTGCTGATATCTGCCAGGGTGCTTCCTTTTAACATCACCATTCGCATTACTTCAATAAAATATGCGGCCGGATTAAACCATGTTAACTTTTGTGCCCAATTGGGCATACTATCAATAGATGTATACAATCCACCCAATAAAATAAATACCATTAGTACAAAGAAGGCAATGAGCATTGCTTGTTGTTGATTGTATGCATATGTTGAAATTAATAAACCCAACCCCAAAACGGCCAATAAATACACTGCAGAAAAAATATAAATGGTGAAAATGCTTCCTACTGGATGCAAGCCATATACAAACCGTACAATGGCTAATCCAATGGTAACTACAACTAATCCCATTACCCAAAACGGAATTAATTTACCCAAAATAAAGTGATGCTTTTTAATGGGCGTTACATTAATTTGTTCTATGGTTCCTATTTCCTTTTCCTTCACAATATTTAATGCAGCTAAAAATGCACCAATCATAGTTAATAAAATAACCAATATGCCCGGCACCATAAATACCTGATAATTCATGGTAGCATTAAATCGATTGATATTGGTGATGTCTATTAAAGGGATAGGATTAATTCTAGAAAAAGGCACCCACGACATTCTAACTTCCCGATTAAAATCTCCGATAATATTGCGTAAGTATGCAGCACCTAAATTTGCTTTTACGCCATTTACTGCATTTACAGAAATCGCTAATGGCGCTTCATTATCGCGTACCAATTTTTTTTCAAACCCAACCGGTAATTCGAGTATTAAATCAGATGCATCGGATTCAATATCAACTAACGCTTTTGAATATTCGCTTTTAACATCAGTTAATTTAAAATAACCCGAAGCTGTAATTTTTTGTATGAGCTTTTGCGTGTAGGTACTATGATCTTGATCGATAACAGTAAGTTGGATATTTTTAATTTCATAATCGGCTGCCAATGGCAATATCACCAATTGTATTACAGGCATGATGAAGATAATACGTAAGATGGCCGGATCTCTAAAAATTTGCCTAAACTCTTTTTGTAATAAAAAATATAAACTTCTCATGCTAAGCGAATTTTAAATTTCTTAATACTCACCAACAAGAAAAAAACTGTCATGCCCATTAATATCAACGTTTCTTTCCAAATAGAAGCAAATCCCAACCCTTTTATCATTACCGATCTTATAATTATGTAAAACCATTTTGCAGGAACAGCATTTGTAATTACTTGCATTGGCTTTGGCATATTTTCAATTGGAAACATAAACCCACTAAACATTATCGTTGGAAGAAATAAACCCATTAATGAAATGAGCATAGCCACTTGTTGTGTTTTGGCAACAGAAGAAATCAATAATCCTAAAGCAAGACAAGTAATGGTAAACAAAAATGCTTCTGTTAACAACAAGGCAATATTTCCTCTTACCGGAACATCTAAAACATATACGCTTAGCAATAAAATACTGATCACGTTAATCATTGATAAAATTAAATAAGGAACAACTTTAGCTAAAATCACTCCAATAGGATTAAGCGGTGATACCAATATAATTTCCATTGTTCCGGTTTCACGTTCTTTAACAATAGCAATAGATGTCATCATTGAACATACAAGCATCAAAATCATTGCCATAACACCAGGTACAAAAGTATACGCTCCTTTTAATTCAGGATTATACAGCATTCGTACTTCGGTATTTATTTGATAAGGCATTTTTTGCAATCGATTTACTTCGGCTTGATAATCGAGTATTACTGCCGATGCATAATTATTTATGGTAGTGGCAACATTTGGATCGGTGGCATCTGTAATGAATTGAATGCCGGCTTTATTTAAATGGGTTAAATCTTTTCCAAAATTTGTAGGAAAAACAATAATCATTTTAATTTTCCCTTCTTTAAATAACTGCTCTGCTTCATTGTATTGATGCACTTCTTTGGCTACTTGAAAATATGCACTGGCATCTATCCTAGCGATAATTGAAGTAGTAACTTCATCTCTTGATTGATCAAACACAGCTATTTTAGTATTCTTCACTTCATTGGTAAGCGCAAATCCAAAAATGATGATTTGTGCCAAGGGCATGCCAAACAAAATCAGCAAGGTTCTTTTATCTCGCCAAATATGATAAAACTCTTTTCTTACAAAAGAATAAAACTGCCTGCTTCTATTAATAGCAGGGGCTTTTGAAGTTTTATTGATATGTTCGTTGGATGCTTTCATGAATACTTATTCAACCCTTGTTGCTTTACGAGCCAGTTTAAGAAATACCGCATCCATCGATTCGGCATGAAATTGTTTTTTTAACATTGAAGGTGTATCTAAGGCTTCAATTTTACCATCCACCATTATAGAAACACGATTACAATATTCGGCTTCGTCCATATAATGTGTTGTAACAAATACAGTAATGCCGGTTGCTGTAGCTGCATAAATCATTTCCCAAAACTCTCTTCTGGTGATAGGATCTACACCGCCTGTTGGTTCATCTAAAAATACGATAGCCGGATCGTGCACAATGGCTACAGAAAATGCGAGCTTTTGTTTCCAACCCAATGGCAAAGATTTTACTAAAGTATTTTTACTTTCTTCTAACTGAAGTTGATGTAAAAGAAAATTGATTTTTGATTCTATTTGTTTATTCGACAACCCATAAATTCCAGCATAAAAACGAATATTCTCTTTAACGGTTAAATCTTCATACAATGAAAATTTTTGACTCATATACCCAATATTCTTTTTAATTTTTTCATTGTCTTTATAAATATCAAAACCTGCTACTGTTGCAGTTCCGGAGCTGGGTAGCGATAATCCGCACAACATTTTCATTGCCGTGGTTTTACCTGCACCATTAGCGCCTAAGAAACCAAAAATTTCGCCTTTGCTTACTTCAAACGAAATATGATCTACAGCAGTAAAGTTTCCAAAAACCTTACACAATTTATCGGCTGTTATAACTTTTTCGTTGGTCATACTTTTTTTTGCATGAGATACATAAAACAATCTTCAATACCGGCATCTATGGGCAATATTTCTATGGCTCCGTGTTGATGTGTTTGTAAAAATGCTTCAATACTAGATGTGCTGATTGATGCAGATTTCATTACCAAATGATGGTATTCGCCAAATGCATAACAACTTTCAATAGCACTCCAAGCCCGCAAATCTGCAATAGCATCTTGCATTCGATTGGTTTTGATGGCCCAAACTTGTTTGCCAAAATTTTCACTTATCTGTTTGGGTGTATCCACTGCCAACAAATGACCATCTTGTAATAGTCCAACTCGATCGCATAAACTTGCTTCATCCATATAAGGCGTAGAAACCAAAATGGTAATTCCATTAGCTTTCAAGCCTTTTAAAATTTCCCAAAATTCTTTTCGAGATACAGCATCAACACCGGTTGTAGGTTCATCTAAAAATAAAATTGCAGGCTTATGAATTAAAGCACAACATAGGGCGAGCTTTTGTTTCATACCACCCGATAATGCACCGGCACGTCTATTTTTAAACGGCTCAATTTGTATATAGATGTCTTTTATAAGCTCGTAATTTTCTTGAATGGATGTATTAAAAATGGTTGCAAAAAAATATAAATTTTCTTCTACAGTTAAATCGGGATACAAGGAAAATTTACCCGGCATATAACCCACACAATTTCTTATATTTTTATATTGATCTACTACATCAAAACCATTTACAGAAGCCGTTCCTTCATCGGCTAACAACAATGTTGTAAGAATACGAAAAAGTGAAGTTTTACCGGCTCCATCGGGCCCAATTAATCCAAACAACTCACCTTCCGCCACTTCAAATGATATATCATTTAAAGCAGGGATTATTTTTTTACCCTCGGTATATGTTTTTTTAATATGGCTTACTGAAATACTTTTCATAATCTTAAAATCCAACTTCGCCGTACATACCAATTTTTAAAAAACCGTCATTGTTTACTTTTACCTTGATGGCATACACTAAATTTTTTCTTTCATCTTTAGTTTGAATGGTTTTTGGCGTAAACTCTGCTTTATCGGCAATCCAACTAATGGTGCCGGGATATGCTTTAAAACCAGCTTTAGCATCATCTACATATACTTTTACAGCTTGTCCTAATTTAACTGCACTCAGTTGATTGCCGTTTATATATGCTTTCAAATTCAATATGCTGATGTCTGCAATTTTATACAATGGTTTTCCGGCCGCTGTCATCTCTCCTTGCATTGCGTACCGAGTAAGAATAGTACCTGAAATAGGGTTGATTATTTGAGTTCTTCGAGAACGATCTTTTAATTGATCGGCTTGCTTTTGTAAAACAGGTGCTTCACTCATCACCGATCTGTTTTGAGTGGCTGCCGAATTTTGTTGAACTGCTATTTGTTGTTGCGTAACTTGAATTTGCTTTTGTAAAGTTTCTATTTGATACTTAATTTCATCCAACTGCTTACCGGTAGCTGCATCGGCCTTTAATAAATTTTCAACCCGTCTTTTTTCGGATTCTAAATTTTTGAGTTGTGTTTGCTGAACATTAATTTGATCTTCCAATAGTTTAATCTGCGGCAGTACATCTACCGTTCTTTCACTTAATGATGCAATTCGTGCTTCCACTTGTTGTTGCTGTAAATTTAATTGAATAGGATCTATTGTCCCCACAATACTATCTTTAGAAACTGTTGTGCCTTCCTCTATCAAGAATGTGATAATTTTCCCCGATTCTTCGGCAGATACAATAATTTCATCGGCTTCAAAAGTTCCTGAAGCATCATGATCCAGTTGATTCGATTTACAGGCATGCAATGTTAGTACACAACCGGCTAGTAGATATAATGATAATTTTTTGATGCGCATAACTTATAATTTTCCTTCTGTATAAATAATATTGAGTTGAGCTTGTAATTTTTGAATTTGATGTATCAATAAATTATTTCTTGCTTGGTCTTCTGCCGATACTTCGCGTAAATAATCGTTAGCAACAATTACATTATTTTGCAATTGAGCTGCCGCAGCTTCTTTTACAGTATTACGCAAAGCGATGATTTTTTGATCGGATGCTATCAGCTGTTCATATTTATTTACATCGTTGATAAATTGTATAGTCTCACTTTGTGTTTTCAATAAAAACAAATCTTGCTGTACAGTATTTTGTTGCTGGTTTAATCGTAGTATATGCTTTTCTCGAGCAGCAGTATACAAACCGCTTAACGACCAATTCAATCGGATACCGGTGGTGTAATAAAAATCAAATTCATTTTTGAGTTGGTTGAGTGCAGGCTTACCATATCCACCTTGAACAAATATGGAAGCTTTGGGAAGATTTTTGGCTTTAATTAAAGATTGCTGTTGTTTTAAAACACTATCCTGTAATTTAAATAAAGTAAGCTCGGCACGATGAATTGAACCTGCAGTTGTATTGTTGATTTGAGGTATAACTACATATAGATTAGAACTAAAGTTTTTACCAGTGAAAAGTGAAAGTAACTGTATTAAACTTGCTCTATTAGAAGCCAATTCTATCAACTGTTGTTCTGTTTGCAATTGCTGTGCTTGCAAAGTTGCTAAAGCCGATTTATAGGCTACTCCATTAGCTACTTGCGCTTCAACAATTTTTATACCGCGTAAGATATCGTTTATCATTAAACGAACTTGAGTTTGTTTTCCATCAATCAACACAATACCCATATACAATTGCAACATGCGTTCCTTTAACTTGTACAATTCTACTTCTGTTTTTTGCAATTCGGTTTGTAATACAATAGACTGAACATTGCGTTGCGATTTATTTACTCCTCCATCATAAACAAGCTGACTAATATCTGTCCAAAAACGATATTGATCTCTACTCAACGGATCTATTGTAACATTGGGCAATTTAATGGGCAAAGTAGTTACATCCGATTGATAGGATGCTTGCCCATTTACATTTACTTGAGGTTTTAGTGCTGTTTGAATATTATCAATGGTTAATGTTGAAGTTTGCTTTAACAAATCGAGCTGTCGAATTAATGGATAATTTGATCTCGCCCATTGATTGACATCGTTTAAGGTTACCGAATCTATCGTTTGAGCATGAACCTTTTTGGTATTTAACATCAAAAATTGTATCAAGCTAAAGATAGAAATCAATGTTAACCGTTTGGTTAATTTAATCATATAAAAATTATTTTTTAATAGCTGCTATAATAAAATCAGCAATGACAGTTTTTCGTTGTTCTAATATTAAGCGATATTGCAATTCATCTACATTCATCAATTGCATAATCACAGGTTTACCTAAAAACGGGAATACTGTCATTGAAACCAAATTAATAATCAATTGCACAGGACTAATTGGATGAATAATACCTGCTTTAACTTCTTGTTCAATTTGCGCAACCAATTTGATCAATTGCGGTGGATGAATTTTCATCACTTTAGTCATAAATATTTCGGGATGTCGATTCATCTCTCCAATTACAAACACAGGTATATAAGGGTTTTCAATAACAATTGATAAATAAGCATCGGTAAAATGCCTGATCTTTTCAAACAAACTGCCCTCCATATCCAAAATAGAATTCATTTTTTCAAATAACATAGAAGCCGCTTCTTTGAACACCTTTTCGAACAGCATTTCTTTATTGGTAAAATAATAATGCAATAATGCTTTATTAATTCCGGCTTCATCAGCAATATCCTGCATCCTTGCCCCATCCATTCCTTTTTGAATGAATACTTTTCTCGCAGCTGCTAAAATCATCTCCTCGGATGTATGTATTTTTTTAGAACTTTTCATTTTTAACCAAATGGTTAACAAAATTATATTTTTTTTAATTCAACCCAAAATAATTTTGAAACAACTGCCTTTGTAAGTTTATTGCTATATTTATTAATATGTGCAGTAAAAACGGCATATAGATTACTGCAAAAGCGATTTCAACAAAATTGAACTACATCATGAAGCATAGATTTATTCGAGTTTATATCATTATTACAATTCTATTTATTTGTATTTCTCCTTTCATACTTAGTGCACAAAAAGCAAAAGCAGATAGTTTACAGGCCCTACTTTCACTAGAAAAAACAGATACAGGAAAAGTAAAACTCTTATGGAAACAGGCAGATGCTATGACCATTTACAACCCAGAAAAAGCACTGATATTATCTCAACAAGCTTTATTCTTAGCTACACGAATTAAATACCTAGAAGGCGAATCGCGATCTTTAGGTATTATGGCCAACAGTATGGTTAAAATGGGTAATTACCCTAGAGCATTAGATTATAATATTCGAAAATTGAAATTAGAGGAGAAAAGAAAGAATCCAAGAAATATGGCCAGTGTGCTCATGAATATTGGAGTAGTGCACAATTTAAGTGAAGCATACGACAAAGCGCTTCAATATTATTCAGCATCAGATTCTGTAATCAATTTATATGCAGTTGAAGATTTAAGAGTGTACAGTGCCATCAATTTGGGAGATGTGTACAACAGATTAAAAAATGTGGATTCGGCATATGCCTATTTCAACAAAGCCTTACAATATGCAATTAAATTAGAAAATGTTGATTTAATTGGAACTGCGCAAACTGGGTTAGCGCATGCATTTAGAGAACAAGGTAATTTAGCTGCATCAAAACTAAATTATGCAGCCGCCATTCCTCGTTTAAAAGCAGAAAATGATGATGAAGTTTTATGTGAAGCATTACTGGGCTTTGCCAAACTGTATAAATTATATAACCAATCCGACTCGTTAGAATGGTATGCCAAACAATCGCAACAAATTGCCAAAACAGATGGGTTTTTAAATTACGAATTAGATGCTTGTGAATTTTTAGCGGAACATTATAAAAATCAAAAAAATGTTGATAGCGCTTTCACTTATATGAATTATGTTCAAGCCATCAATGAATCTATCAATAATAAAGCAAGCATTAGAGAATCTCAAATCATTACCAGTAATGAACAATTAAGGCAACAAGAAATAGAAGAAAACAAAAGGATTATGGCCAAAGAAAGAAGTCAACAATTGCAACTGCTTTTTATCGGCATGTTTATTCCAGGTTTCTTTTTGGCCTCCATTTTATTAAGCAGAATTAATATTCCTATTCGTTTAATTAAAATTTTGGGTGTACTCTCTCTCTTATTTCTATTTGAATATTTAACCCTCTTTTTACATCCTTATGTACAAGAAATTACACACCACACGCCGGTTTACGAAATTTTAATCTTTGTAAGCATAGCAACAATTTTAATTCCCACACATCACAAAATTGAACATTGGTTTGTAGAAAAACTTACCAGCATTCGTCAAAAAAGAACGGATCATATTTTACGTGTAAAAAAACAAAAGATAAAATTAAAAAGGTGAACCAATTGAATGATTCACCTTTTACTTATTTCAATAAATACAGTTTACACTGTAGTAGAATGATTAGTTGGGCGTTTTAACCGGTTTGGTATCGGCCGCAGCTTTTGCTTTTGCTAATGAATCTTTTGTTAAAGAATCTGTGTTGGTAGCAGCTGGTGGCGCAGGTGGCGTTGTTGCCGGACTATCAACTTTAACTGGTGCCGGTTCAGATTTTGTTTCTCCATTGTTACAACTGCTAAGGATTACAGTAGCAAAAAGAAATCCACCCATAAGCAATCCTGCAAATAATTTTGGTTGTTTTAATTTCATATTTTAAAATTTAGATGATAATAATAAACTATATATCTCATAATTACAACTTTATGGCCAAAAATCTATATATCCTACCTTTATAATAAGCTATTAGATAATAAATAAAAAAGAAAAATTACCTTAAAATTATTTTATAAAGTGACAAAAGTCACAAATTGAATTTTGTGTATAGTCTACTTTCACAGTAGAAAAATAAACTATCAATTATGAAACGCATTGTCATATTAGGCGCAGGTACTGCAGGTACAATGATGGCCAATCATTTAAAGCATGAAGTAAACTTGAAGGAATGGGAAATTGACATCATCGATGAACGAGAAGAACACCATTATCAACCCGGTTATTTGTTTTTACCCTTCGACATCTATACCCCAGACGACATTATCAAATCCATTAAAGATTTCATTCCCAAAGGCGTTCGATTATTACAAGAAAGAATTGACAATATTGATCCCCAATTGCAGCTCATCATGCTTGCCAATGGGGATCGTTTACATTACGATGTGTTGATAATTGCTACAGGTGCAAAAATTGCTCCTGAAGAAGTAGAAGGTATGAAAGGCAGCGAATGGCAAAAATCTGTTTTTGATTTTTACACCTTTGAAGGAGCCTTAGCATTAAGAGATAAATTGCGTACTTGGGAAGGTGGAAATTTATTGGTGCATATAACTGAGATGCCCATTAAATGCCCGGTAGCACCGCTTGAATTTGCATTTTTAGCCGATTCGTTCTTCAAGCATAAAAACATCCGTGATAAAGTTAACATCACTTATGTTACACCTTTAAGTGGCGCATTTACAAAACCAAAAGCTACTGAAGCGCTAACACATTTGTTAGATGAAAAACACATTGCCATTGAACATGATTTTGCCATCGCCGAAGTTGATAATGAAAATAAAAAAATCATCGATTATGGTGGCAAAGAAATCCCATTCGATTTATTAGTTACTGTACCTACCAACAAAGGAGATGCATTAATAGAAAGATGCGGATTAGGAGATGAACTGAATTATGTTCCAACTCATAAAGCAACGCTTCAATCAAAAGCACATGCAAATATTTTTGTCATAGGTGATGCATCAAATATACCTGCATCGAAAGCAGGATCTGTTGCACATTTTGAAGCAGAAATTCTTACAGAAAATATCCTACGTTTTATCAAAGGCGAACCATTAAAAGAAGAATTTGATGGACATGCAAACTGTTTCATAGAAACAGGTAATGGAAAGGCACTTTTGATAGATTTCAATTATACCCATGAACCCGTTGAAGGTACATTTCCTTTCCCGGGTGTTGGTCCACTCCGTTTGATGAAAGAAAGCAGAATGAACCATATGGGCAAACTGGCATTTCGCTGGGTTTACTGGAATATGTTACTGAAAGGTACCCATATACCCTTTGTTTCGGCAACAATGTCCGAAGCGGGAAAAAATTTCAATTAATCTAAAACAACATTATCATGGAAAAGATCGTAGCAGGTAGCACTATCGAAGTTAATGAAGAAGGCTATCTCACCAATTTTAGTCAATGGAACAAATCTATAGGAGAAGCATTAGCAGCTGAAGCTAATATTAGCATGGGTTCTCGCCATTGGGACGTAATCAATTATTTACAAGGAGAACATAAAAGCGAATCGCCTTTGAGCATTAGAAAAATTGGCAAAAGTGGCGTAGTAGATATTAAAGAATTTTATGCCCTCTTCCCAAATGCTCCTTTAAAAACCGCAACAAAAATTGCAGGCATTCCTAAACCCGCAAGTTGTATTTAAATCACCCTAAAAAATTAAAGCTATGGCCGAATATAATGGCGAAATTAAAAAGATGATGATCATTCTTTCTAAAGCCACACTCGAAAATGTTTATGCTGCTTTTGTTTTAGCAAATGGCGCAAGAATGGAAGGCATTGAAGCCGAAATATTTTTTACCTTTTTTGGATTAGAAGCCATCCACAAAAAGAAACTAGAGCACCTGCATATTGCAACCGTTGGTAATCCTGCAATGCATATGCCAACCATGCTAGGTGGTTTGCCAGGGATGGAAGCCCTTGCAACTTCTATGATGAAAAAAGAAATGGAAAAATTAGACATGCCTGGTGTACATGAATTTTTAGATATCATGAAAGCTTCAGGCATCAAATTTTGGGCCTGTAAATTAGCAATGGAAATGTTCCATTACAAAAAAGAAGACATGTACGAAGATATTGATGGCGTAATTACTGTTGGCGATTTTTACAATCAAGGACAAGGATTAGGCACACATATGCTCTTCGTTTAAATTCAAGGTTTATATAAAAAAGGTTGTTTCACCTAAATCGGGTGATACAACCTTTTTTCATTCTAGCTATCTTTGACAGCAATATGAATCCATTAAAATTAATTCCGGCTAAATTTTCGGGTACCGCATGTATTGCTATTTTTAGTTTAAGCATAATTTTTCATGTATTGGTTTTGCTACAAATCATTCCTTACTCCATTGTTTGGGGCGGCAATATTCAGCATAGCTCAGACATGATAAAATTAGAAGTGATTTCAATTGTACTGAATGGCTTTTTCATTGTGCTTCTGCTAAGCATTATGCAAGTAATAAAATCTAGTTTCTCTTTATCCATGAGAAAATGGATTTTAGGTATAATGGTGGCCATTTTCTTACTGAACACTATTGGAAATTTGTTCTCCAAACAAACTTTAGAAACCTTAATTTTTACTCCAATAACCTTCCTCTTAGCAGTTTTCTGTTGGTCATTATTTCTTCATCAAAAAGCATACCCTGCCAAATCATGATTCAACTCATCATTGTACTGTATTTCTGTCATTAACCCCTAGTTGGCATTTAAATTGACTATCTTTATTCAGTATTCATTTATGTGTTTTATTTTAAAATTATGAACGAAATCCTACACCATATTTATCCCGGTTTTGAAAAAGAATTAGTGGAGAACATTGCAGACTACGCTGAAATTCGCAATTTTAAAGAGGGGGAAATTTTAATGCGTACAGGACAAAATATTAAATCTACAGCATTGGTCATCAGCGGCTTACTAAAAGTGTATAGAGAAGATGATGAAGGCAATGAATTTTTTATGTATTATTTGGAACCCGGACAAGCCTGTGCTTTATCGATGGTTTGCGCTACAAGAATGCAAACCAGCCAGCTTATGGTGAAATCGGTTGCCGATTCTGAGGTAATTATGGTGCCCATTGAGTATATGGACAAGTGGATGAGCGAATACAAATCTTGGTATCAATTTGTGGTGAATACCTACCGTGATCGATTTGAAGAATTGCTGATAACCATTGATCATGTGGCTTTTAGAAACATGGACGAGCGCCTTGAATTTTACTTAAAAAAACACCAACAAACTTTAAAAAGCAATATCATTCCAGTAACCCACCAAGAAATTGCCAACGAATTAAATTCTTCACGAGAAGTAATTTCTAGATTGATGAAAAAGCTTGCCGAACGAGGAAAAATAAAATTGATGCGCCATCACGTTGAAATCATTGCATTGTAGTTCCTGCATCTAATTTTAACCCAACATTTAAGAATCTTCTATTGGTTAATGGGCTTAGTTAAAGCACCGAAAAGTAAAACTTTAATTCACCTTTCTTTAACAAGTTCATTTTAACTGCCTATCTACTGACGAAAATCAGTGTAGATAAGGATTTGCATTACTATTATCTATCCAAAAATCCATCAATTTAGCATGGGATTTTATACGTTGATTAAAATAATAGTCAATGTGATGAATGTCACCAACAAACAATATTATCTAACTGAAATTTGCATTAAGCAATTGAAAAAAGATTGATTATGAAAGTTGAACAAATTTACACAGGCTGTTTAGCACATGGCGCTTACTTCATTGAAAGTGAGGGCGAAGTAGCTATTATTGATCCATTGCGTGAAGTAGAACCTTATATTCAAAAAGCTGCTAAAGATGGGGCTACGATAAAATATGTTTTTGAAACCCATTTTCATGCTGATTTTGTTTCGGGGCATATAGACCTTGGAAATAAAACAGGTGCAAAAATTGTTTATGGCCCTAACGCTGCTTGTCAATTTAATTGCTATTCGGCAACCGATGGCGAAATTTTCCCATTAGGTAAAATCAAAATAAAAGTAATCCACACACCCGGTCATACAATGGAAAGCAGTTGCTTTTTATTGATAGATGAAAATGGTAAAAACCATAGCTTGTTTACCGGAGATACATTATTTATTGGAGATGTTGGCAGGCCCGATCTTGCACAAAAAGTAGTAGCCGAATTAACTGAAGATAAACTTGCTGGCTATTTATATGATTCTATTCATGAAAAATTAATGCCATTAGAAGACGACATTATTGTTTATCCCGGACATGGTGCAGGAAGTGCTTGTGGTAAAAACATGAGTAAAGAAACTACCGATACTTTAGGCAATCAAAAGAAACACAATTATGCTTTAAACCCTGCCTTAACTAAAGAGGAATTTAAGAAAGAAGTATTAACCGGCTTGGTTCCTCCCCCTGCATATTTCCCATTAAATGTAATGATGAATATTCAAGGATATGAAAGTATTGATGCTGTTATGGAGAGAGGCAAGCAAGCATTAGAACCGAATGTTTTTGAAACTGTAGCTGAAGAAACTGATGCTTTAATTTTAGATACAAGAGAACCAAGTGTTTTTATACAAGGTTTTATTCCCAATTCTATTAACATAGGAATAGATGGCAATTTTGCTCCTTGGGTTGGCGCTCTAATTCCGGATATTAAACAATCAATTTTAATTATCACAGATGAAGGTAGAGAGCAAGAAGTAATTACACGTTTAGCAAGGGTTGGTTACGATTATACCATTGGCTATTTAAAAGGCAGTTTTAATGCATGGAAAGCCGCAGGCAAAGCTGTAGATACTATTTCTTCAATTACTCCGGAAGCATTGTATGCATTAACACAAGAGGCCTCTCCCAAAATTTTTGATGTAAGAAAGAAAAGCGAATATGATAGCGAACGAATTTTAATTACTGAAAACGCGCCGCTCGATTTTATCAACGACAGTATGGCCTTAATCAATAAAGATGAAACAGTTTACATTCATTGTCAAAGTGGGTATAGATCTGTAATCTTTAATTCAATTTTAAGAGCAAGAGGATATAACAATTTAATTGATGTTACCGGAGGATTTAAAGCATTGAAAGATTCAAGAAAATTTGCAGTAAGTGAATATGTTTGTCCTTCAACACTTCTATAAAAAAGAAAAACCAAATTATAAGGGAGTGTTGAAACGGCACTCCCCCATTTTCTTCCCATTCATGTACAACAACACATTAATTATAAATATATAAACATGAACGATTTACAACAAATGCTCAACGATCCAAATTCAACTATTTTGGATGTGAGAAGTACGATGGAATTTGAACAAGAGCATCTTTCAAAAGCAAAAAATATACCGCTTGATCAAATTGCCTATCAGTTGGAAGAAATAAAAAAAATGCCTAAGCCAATTGTATTGTATTGCAGAAGTGGCGCAAGAAGTGGGATGGCTATGCAAATACTTAAAGAAGCAGGCATCCATGAAGTATATAATGGAGGCGCAATAAGTAGTTTACAATTTTTACTCAATTAAATCAATTTCAATCATGTTAGGTTTTTTAAAAAAATTATTTGGTCCTGGTACAGATTTCAAAGCGCTGATGAGCAGTGGAGCTATTATTGTTGATGTACGTTCGCCACAAGAATATAAATCTGGTCATATAAAAGGCTCAAGAAATATTCCATTAGAACAAGTAAAAAACAAAGCAGCAGAATTAAAAAAAATTGGCAAACCCATTATAACAGTTTGCAGAAGTGGCGCTAGAAGTGGCATGGCTAAATCTATTTTAAAAAGTTCGGGAATTGATGTGTACAATGGTGGACCTTGGAATAGCTTAGATAATAAAATAAACTAAAAAAAATGTTTAAATCTATTACACAACATTGGAATTTCATGCGTGCATTGCGGTTAGCGATGGGGATTTTCATTGTTGTTCAAGGCATTGAAGTTAAAGACACTTTATTTGCAATTGCCGGAGGTGTATTTGCATTAATGGCCTTGTTTAATATGGGCTGTTGTGCAACTGGAAACTGTAGTGTACCTGCTAATAAAATTAAATCAACAGAAAAAGTACCTCAAACTATCTATGAAGAAGTGGTTTAAAAAATATCAATTATACGTAATCGGCAGCTTAGTTGGCGGCTTAGCAGGTTATCTTTATTATGCATTTATTGGTTGCAGTACGGGTACATGCAGAATTACATCTAGCCCAATTAATAGTACGCTGTATTTTGCTACAGTAGGTGCATTTTTAATGGGCACTTTTAAAAAGGAGGAAACAAAAAATGTCGGAAACAATTCCTAAAACTTTTCAAGAAGTTATACAAAGTAATAAACCGGTTTTGGTAGATTTTTTTGCCGAATGGTGTGGCCCTTGTAAAATGATGCCGCCCATTTTAAAATCGGTAAAAGACAATTTGAAAGATGAAGTCACTATCATTAAAATTGATGTTGATAAAAATCCACATGTTGCACAAGCCTATCAAATACAAGGTGTACCAACATTAATGATATTTAAAAATGGGCAATCGGTATGGCGTCAATCGGGCGTTGTACGTGCAAAAGAATTAGAACAAATACTCCACCAATTCAAATAACAAAAGAATCAATTGGCTCATTGAGCATTTTGAAAGATATTATAAGAATAGAAATTGCAAACGAGTTGATAGTTGTTTTAGATAAGCCGATGCAATGATTTGTGTCGGCTTTTTAAATATGTAAATATGAAAAAATATTTTTTAGCAGGATGGCTTTTTTTTAATAGCTTATCTATTTTCGCCCAACAAGAAAATGCAAACTTTCCTTTTTCCATAAGGTTAGCGCCAATGGAAATAAATGGATTTGAGGGTTTACAGTCATTTGTAATTGGGAAAACCGATCCATACTATATTTTGATTGGCGGTAGAACAGACGGCTTACACCTTAAACAACCTTGGGCCACATTTAATAAAAAAGATCAAAACAAAAGTATTTATGCTATTGATCCCATTCAAAAAACTGTATACAAAAGAAGCATAGCAGAATTATCAAATTCAATTCAAGAACAATTGCAAAGTACAAATATGGAATTTGTGCAAGTGCAAGATCAATTAATTTGTATTGGAGGATATGGCTATAGTGCTTCATCAGATGACCATATTACTTTTCCATATCTTTTAAGTATTGATACCAAAGGATTAGCACAAGCCTTATCTCAACAACAACCAATAGCATCGTTTTTTCAACAAATTAAAGATGAACGTATGGCTGTAACCGGTGGACAACTCGGGAAAATTGGAGAAAAATATTATTTAGTAGGGGGACAAAGATTTGATGGCAGATACAACCCACATGGCCCCGATCATGGACCGGGTTTTACACAACAATACACCAATGAAATTCGTTCGTTTGAATTGAATTTCCAAAACCCAATCCTTGAAATTAGTAATTACAAATCGCAATACGACAGTTTAAATTTGCATCGGAGAGATTACAATTTAGTTCCTCAAATATTTAATGCTAATTCGTTGGGATATACCGCATTTTCGGGTGTATTTCAATACGATAAAGATTTGCCCTTCACCAATTTTGTAGACATATTTAAAGACACCTATAAAGTAAGCGAAAACTTCGAGCAAAAGCTCAACCATTATCACAGTGCTGTTATACCCATTTTTTCTAAAAAATCAAATACAATGTTTACGATTTTCTTAGGTGGAATTGCACAATATTATGTAGGCAAAAACAACAAAATTATTGAAGACGAAAATGTGCCATTTACAAAAACCATTAGTGTAATTACTCGGCAAAATAATAATACAGAAGAAACCTTTTTACCACTTCAAATGCCCGGATATTTAGGTGCAAGTGCAGTTTTTATTCCGACAAAAAATGTACAACTACTTTTTGATGAAATAATAGATAGCGATGCTATTCAACAAAAAGAAATATTAGCCGGATATATTATTGGAGGAATAAACAGTAGTGATAAAAATATATTTTGGGAAAATACCGGCAAACAAAGTAGCGCCAACGCAGTAATATATCAAGTCTGGATGAAAGAAAAATAGCAATTTAATTTTCTGTATTCAATTCTTCTACTTCACCCATTTGCTTTAGATAATCAAATGTAATTTTTGCTTCTTCTTCATCTACTAAACTGATGGCTACACCTACATGCACCATAACATAGTCGCCCGGTTTGGCTTCGGGCACTAAATATAAACTTACTTCTTTAGTTATACCCCCGAAAGAAACGTTGCCCTTACGAAATGTTTCATCAAGCTGCTCTGTGATTTGAAGTAATTTTCCTGGTATAGCTAAACACATAAATTAAATTTTAAGATGAGTTAGGCCTGTTCTTGCAATGCAGGTTCTGTTGCACCAAATCTATCGCCGATAAAAGCTTTTGCGCATAACCATTGATACCAAGTAACCAATCCGTTTCCACTTGTACAACTCACTTCAATAATATCAATTGTAGGATTTACTCTACGAGCATATTCTTTAGCTTTTTCTACATTAAAGTTTACATAAGGCAACAAGTCGGTTTTGTTGATTACACACAATGTTGACGACTGAAACATATCGGGATACTTTAGCGGCTTATCATCGCCTTCTGTTACACTGATTACTACTACCCTTTCTTTTTCACCTAAATCGAACATAGCCGGACAAACCAAATTGCCTACATTTTCAATAAAGAGTACACTATCGGGTTCGGGTTTAATGCCTTGTACCGCATGTAGAACCATATGGGCATCTAAATGGCAGCCTTTCCCGGTATTGATTTGAGTAACCTTAGTACCTGTTGCATGAATACGATCTGCATCATTGGTGGTTTGTTGATCGCCTTCAATTACAGCAAACTTTAAGGTATCTTTTAAATCTGTTAAAGTTTTTTCAAGCAAAGTTGTTTTACCAGAACCCGGTGAACTTACTAAATTAATAGCCAAGATATTTCTGCCTTCAAAATAGCCACGATTTCTTTCGGCCAATAAATTATTTTCATGAAGAATATCTTTCTCCACTGTTACAATTCTTCCTTTACTCGAATGATCATGACTGTGATCGTGGTGTTCGTGTTGGTGGCTATCTGGTCCACATCCGCAAGTTGCACACATAAATAAATATTTTAATCAGGAATAGTAAATGATTTCACACGCATCTCCTTGCCTTGTAAAATTTGTACAAAGTAACTGTTACACGAAGGACAAGGAATTGGCAATGCATTTGCGGCAAATGATGTATGACAATCCATACATTCTACTTTACCTTCAATTCGGTTGATATGTTTTGTTGCATTTTCGAGCAAGGTATTTTTAACCCCTTGCTTCCAAGCAAATTCAAACGAATCAATTTCTACACCACTTAAATAACCAATATCCAATTCTATCGATTCTATTTGAACAGGCATATAATCTGCAGCTTGTTGTTCTACCAACTCAGTAATGCTCATTACAAGCGACAATTCATGCATGGGCGATTATTTTGTAGCACTTGCTTTCTTTCCAACAAAACGACGTACAATAAAAACAGCAACTGCTATAACAGTTATTGTTGCAATAACATGAATAGGTTCTTTAATATAGTGTGTAATCGTAAAGCCTTCAGTTTCGCCATGACCGGGATGTGCAAAACTAAAAAATGGAGTTACCACAGCGATGAAAGCAAGTAGTTTTTTCATGAGAAAAATTTTATAAATGATGTAGAGATGCTTGTAAAGTTAATTGGGCTAACAAGTGAACTTTATGACTCCAAACATAAATGAGATTGATTTTACTCATGAAAATAAGCAAAACTGATCATTATTTTAGCCAATCATTCACCCAAAAACAACGAGCATGCCTGAAAAACTTCCCACACCCAAAGCCCCCTCTTATTTTGATGAGGTACAACGCAAGGGTTATAGCCGCCGAGATTTCATGAAATTTGCCAGTATGATGGCCGCCTATATGGGGCTAGAATCTGCAGCAATTGGCCAAGTAGCCAAAGCCTTAGAAACCAAACCTAGGGTACCGGTTATTTGGTTACATTTTCAAGAATGTACCTGTTGCAGTGAAAGTTTCATTAGATCTTCACATCCTATGGTTGCAGATATTTTGTTAGATCAAATTTCATTAGACTATACCGAAACATTAATGGCAGCATCTGGTCATCAAGCGGAGGAAGCCATGAAAAACACTATGACAAAATACAAAGGCGAATACATTCTTTGTGTTGAAGGAAGTGTTCCGGTTAAGGCAGATGGCGTGTATTGTATGATTGGTGGAAAGACATCGATGCAAATTTTGGAGGAAGCGGCTGAGGGTGCAAAAGCAATTATTGCTTGGGGAAGTTGCGCTTCTAATGGTTGTGTTCAATCGGCAAAACCTAATCCAACACAAGCTACGCCTATTCATAAATTATTAAAAGGTAAAACAGTGATTAAAGTTCCGGGCTGCCCTCCAATTGGTGAGGTAATGGCCGGTGTTATTGTTCACTTAGTAACCTTTGATCGTATTCCTGAATTAGATAGTATTGGCCGACCAAAAGCATTCTACAGCAAGAGAGTTCATGACACTTGCTACCGTCGTCCGTTCTATGATGCAGGTTTATATGTTGAAACATTTGATGACGCCAATGCACAAAAGGGATATTGTTTATATAAGATGGGTTGTAAAGGACCATCAACTTATAATGCATGCGGCGTAATGAAATGGAATAATGGAACAAGTTTCCCCATTCAATCTGGCCATGGTTGCATTGGATGTAGTGAAGAAAACTATTGGGATAATGGAAGATTATATGATCGTGCATCTTCATTTGCCGGTTTTGGAATTGAAGCAGATGCAGACACATTAGGTAAAGTTGCACTAGCCGCTACAGGTGCAGCAATTGCCGGGCATGCTATCATGACAAACGTTCGTAAGAAAAAATTAATTCGAAACCTTGAAGATGAAGGTAAAGAAAGCGAACACGAATTAAAATCATAATTATCCTCCAAACTTTTAACACAATTAACATATGAGTACAAGAATCGTGGTTGACCCAGTCACCCGGATCGAAGGCCACCTTCGTATAGAAGCAGATATTGAAAATGGAAAAATAAAAGACGCATTCAGTAGCGGTACAATGGTACGGTTGCTCGAAGAAATTCTTCAAGGCAGAGACCCACGCGATGCATGGGCGTTTGTTGGTAGAGTTTGCGGCGTTTGTACTTCTACCCATTCATTAGCATCAGTAAGATGTGTTGAAGATGCGTTAGACATTAAAATTCCACCAAATGCAGAACTGGTTAGAAATATCATGTTTTGCGTATTGTATATGCACGATCATGTGGTGCATTTTTATCATTTACATGCAATGGATTGGGTGGATGTTGTAAATGCATTGAAAGCGGATCCTAAAAAAACATCAGAGTTGGCTCAAAGTATATCTAAATGGCCAAAAAGTTCACCTGGATATTTTAGTGATATTCAAACCCGTATTAAAAAATTTGTTGAAAGTGGTCAATTGGGCATTTTCGCAAATGGATATTGGGGACATCCAGCCTATAAACTTCCTGCAGAAGTAAATTTAATTGGATTAGCGCATTACTTGGAAGCATTAGAATGGCAAAAAGAAATTGTAAAAGTTCAAGCCATTTTTGGAGGTAAAAATCCACATCCAAACTATTTGGTTGGTGGTATGGCATGCTCTATTGGATTGGATGATGTAAGTGGTATCAATGCAGAAAGATTGGCTTATGTTCATCAGCTATTGAAACAAGGTAAAGAGTTTATTGAACAAGTTTACATTCCGGATTTAAATGCAATAGCATCATTCTATAAAGATTGGGGAGCTATTGGAGGCGGATTAGGCAATTATATGTCGTATGGAGATTTACCAACTACACATATCCGTGATACAGCATCTTACAAATTTCCTCCAGGCGCTATTTTAAATAAAGATTTAACTAAAGTGCATGATGTGGATCTTCGTAAAGATGATGAGGTACAGGAGTTCATCAACAACTCTTGGTATGAATATAAAGGTGGTAATAAAGTGGGCTTACATCCTTGGAAAGGAGAAAGTAAAATTAAATATGATGGTCCTAAACCTCCTTTTGAACATTTAGACACTACTAAAGCATATAGCTATTTAAAAACACCGCGTTGGAAAGGTAATGCAATGGAAGTAGGTCCTTTAGCACGTGTATTGGTGGGATATGCAAGAGGAAGAGAAGATTATCAAGAAGTAGTAAACGCATTATTAAAAGATCTCGATGTTCCGGCAGCAGCCCTATTTTCTACTTTAGGTCGAACTGCAGCTAGAGGATTAGAATGCGTATTAACAGCCCAATGGGGATTAGAATTTTATGATAAATTAATTGCCAATTTAAAAAGCGGCGACACCCGTATGGCTGAAATGAGCAAATGGGAACCTTCAACATGGCCTAAGAGTGCAGTAGGTGTTGGACATGCAGAAGCACCAAGAGGCGCGTTGGCACATTGGATAAATATTAATGATGAAAAAATTGCCAATTATCAATTAGTAGTTCCAACCACCTGGAATGCTTCTCCTAGGGATGCTAGCGGAAAATTATCGGCATACGAATCTGCCTTAATAGATACGCCGGTGTTTGACGAAAAACAACCGTTAGAAATCATTCGAACTATTCACAGCTTTGACCCCTGCATGGCATGTAGTGTTCACCTTTATGATGAACATGGAAATACCATCAGCAGAATAAGCGTGGTTGGAGAATAAATTAATTTACTAATGCAATTTTCAAATTTTGCCTCATGAGTAATAAATATTTACATGTACACCGGCTTCGCAGGGTGTATGTATGGGAATTACCTGTACGCTATTATCATTGGCTAAACGCAGCAGCAATAATAGCTTTAATCATTACCGGCTTTTTAATCTCCTATCCACCAGCTTTACAAAGTAGCAAAGAAGCTGCAATGCAATACAATATGGGTTGGATAAGGTATATACATTTTGCAGCTGCCTATATTTTCTTTTTCAATTTCTTATTTAGATTGTATTGGGGATTTGTTGGTAACAAATATGCCAATTGGAAACAATTCATTCCTACAACTAGAAAGTTTTTCAAAGAGATGTGGCATGTTTTCAAAATCGATATCTTAATGATGCGAGGAAAAGAGCACATCAGTATTGGACATAATGCAATGGCAGGCTTTATTTATTTCTTCACTTTTATTGCATTTGTGGTGCAATGTTTAACCGGATTTGGTTTGTATGCGCCTACAGCAACTTGGTGGTTACCTAAATTATTTGCTTGGGTACCTGCTATGTTTGGAGGAGATATTTTAACACGGCAAATACACCATTGGTCGATGTGGTTCTTCATTTTATTTGCAGTAATCCATGTGTATCTTGTATTCTACCATGATTATGTAGAAGGTAGAGGCGAAATCAGCAGCATGGGTGGTGGCTGGAAATTTATAGAAGAAGAAGTATTTCAAAACCAAGAATTACATACACCTAACGTTGAAAAAAAACCAGAACCAACAGCCGATGAAAAGTAATGCAAACAGAATCCTAATAATGGGAATAGGCAATTATCTAATGGCCGACGAAGGTATTGGCGTTCATATAGCGCGTAGATTAGAAGAACGTGGTGTACCTGAATATATTGATGTAATTGATGGAGGCACCGGAGGCTTTCATTTACTCGATTTTTTTGAGCAGTATGATGAAGTGATATTAATTGATGCCACTTTAGATGGCAGGCCTCCTGGCACCTTACGATTAATTAAACCAAAGTATGCGCAAGACTTTCCTCCTGCCATGAGTACGCATGACATAGGGTTAAAAGATCTCGTGTGTGCCTTGCAGATATTAGACAAAATGCCCAATATTAATTTATTTGTAGTGAGCATAGCAAGTATTCAAGACCAAGGAATAGAGCTCACTCCTGTAATTGAAGATTGCACAATGTTCATAATTGACGAAGTTTTGTCGAAAGCTAAAGATGTATACAAAAAAATGAGTGTGAACAATGCATTGGCATCTAACACCGCATTAAAATCGCCTAGGGGTGTTGCATCAATTTAGATTTAAAAGAAACAAAAAAAGCTGTCTCGATAATATTGAGGCAGCTTTTTTTAAGCTAAGCTATTAGCTATAATCAGTTTTTCTTCAATTACTTGTTTGAATATTTTTTTAGGTAAGGCACCCGGCTGCATCATAGGATCACCATGTACAGGAATAAATAAAAAAGTAGGAATACTTTGAATTCCGAAAACTGCAGCAAGTTCTCGTTCAATTTCTGTATTAACCTTAAAGATGTTTAATTTACCTTCATACTCAACTGATAATTCTTCCAAAATAGGTGCAACCATTTTACAAGGTGCACACCAATCTGCATAAAAATCAATTAAAACAGGCAATTGGCATTTGCTTTTCCATTCAGATTCAGTTGAGTAATCGAAAATGATTTGTTTAAATTGTTCTGTAGTAATATTAATGGTAGCCATAAAATAAATTTTAATCAAAATTACTTTTATAAAAAAAAATGTTTGGTGATGTTTATCACATGACTTTGCATTTCATTTTTAGTATAAAAGCTTGGGTAATCTGCATCAGAGAAGATAATGACAATGATCATTTTAATGGATTATAGATTAAGTCTACCTTTAGGAAGAGATCAAAAAAATTGATTCTCTACAAAACAATTCTACTAAAAAACACCATATCATGAACATTAACATCCAATCCCTCGATTTTACTGCTAAAGAAGATTTACTCAGTTTCGTGAATCAAAAAGTGAGTAAACTTTCACATTATTACGACAAAATTATAAGTAGCGAAGTTTGTTTGAGTTTAGACAAATCTAATGCTGGTGACAATAAAGTATGTGACATTAGATTAGTGATTCCAGGAAACGACCTTATTGCGAAAGCGCAATGTAAGAGTTTTGAAGAAGCCACAAGTGAAGCATATGAAGCTTTAATGCGACAAATTGAAAAAAGGAAATCCCGTAGTAATTAAATCCATAATCAAGCAATTAAAAAAGCACTGTATAAAAAGAATACAGTGCTTTTTTATTAAAGTGAGCTTATAATTATTCAATAATTTTATTTCTCATGCCATACATGATTAAACCTCCAATTGTTTTTGCGTTGACTTTAGTTTTCATGTTTTGGCGAATGGTTTCAATTGTTCTTGGACTTAAAAATATAATTTTAGAAATTTCTTCAGTGGTTTTATCTTGAGCTAAAAGTTGTAATATTTTTACTTCTTTTTCACTGAATTGAATGGGAGTAGTTGTACCATATTGTTGGCGAACATTTTTCTTTTGTAATAACTTGCCCATAACGGCTTTATTGACTAAGTCGTTAAAGTAAAAATCTTCTGTCATGCAAATTTGAATGGCATTATAGATTTCATCCGGGTCTGTTGTTTTTGTGAGATAGGCATTTGCCCCCATTTCCATCATCTTATTGATCATTTGCTGATCATCGTACATAGAAAGAACAATTATGCGGATATCTTCAAATTCTTTTCGTATTTGTCCAATTGCACTAATACCATCAATTTCCGGCATTCTAATATCCATTAGTAGAACATCGGGTTTTTTAATTGCAATTTTGTGCATCATGTCCTTGCCATCTTCAGCTTCCCAAAGCATTTTTAGATTTTCTTTTCCCGATAAAGCCATTTTTATTCCGTCTCGAAAAATTTTATGATCATCTGCGATTGCAATTTTAATTAAAAACTGAGCTGTTTTGGACATAGGAAGTGAAATGATTTTGACTACTTAAAATTAGTGTAAAAATTGGATTATTTATAAAATGTATTGAATAATAGGTT
>JBMOEQ010000016.1:0-26839 GCA_049314655.1 Ferruginibacter sp.
AGAAGGGTAGATTTTATCCATCAAACACTGCAACAACTGCAACTACAATTACAGCCACTCAACTCAGCTTTACAAGTTTTTTATAGTACTCCGTTTGATGTATTTACAACACTTGCTCAAAAATATACTATAGATACAGTTTATACCAATCACGATTATGAACCTTATGCACAAGAACGAGATGCTGCAATTGAAACGTTATTAAAAACGTATTCCATTCAATTCAAACATTATAAAGACCAAGTAATTTTTGAACAATTAGAAGTGGCTAAGGATGATGGAAAACCGTACACTGTATTTACACCATATAGCAAAAAATGGAAAGCGGGTTTAACTGAAAAGGATATCCGTAGTTTTCCAACTGAAAAGTATTTCTCTAATTTTTATCCAATACAATCCGGTTCAATGCCATCCTTAAATGAAATGGGATTTCAAGCTACCGGAGCGCATTTTCCACCCAACGAACTGCAACAAGCATTGGTTGAAAAATATGCCCAGCAAAGAGATGTTCCATCTATAGAAGGAACATCTAAATTAGGCGTGCATTTACGTTTTGGTACTGTAAGTATTAGAGCATTGGTGCAAAAATGCAAACCACTTTCTGAAACATTCTTGAATGAATTAATTTGGCGCGACTTCTACCACATGATTCTTTGGAATTTTCCGCAAGTGGGTAGGGGAATGGCATTTAAGCCCGCTTACGACCATATTGAATGGCAACATGATGAAGAAGCATTTGCACGTTGGTGTAAAGGAAATACCGGTTATCCAATTGTAGATGCCGGCATGAGAGAACTTAATGCAACAGGTTTCATGCATAATCGTGTACGCATGATTGTGGCTTCCTTTTTAACCAAACATCTACTCATCGATTGGCGATTGGGAGAAGCATATTTTGCACAACAATTATTGGATTTTGATTTGGCTGCCAATAATGGTGGCTGGCAATGGGCATCCGGCAGTGGTTGCGATGCTGCACCTTATTTCAGAATTTTTAACCCGCGATTACAAACCGAAAAATTTGATCCACAATTAAAATACATCAAAAAATGGGTGCCCGAATTTCAAGAATTTGGTTATCCGCCTCCAATTGTTGTTCACGAATTTGCACGCAAACGCTGTTTAGAAGTTTATGCTAAGGCCTTAAAATAATGGAATGTATTTTATCCTTCATGAACCGTTTTTACATACTGTAATTGATTGGCGTTAAAGCCGGGATGCAGTTGCGCATACACATTCATCAGTGTATGGATAGCTTTTTTACCTTCTTCGCCTAATTGAAGTGAATAGTCGTTTACATATAAGTCGATGTGCTGCCGCATCACCGCTTCACTCATTTCTTGTGCATGACATCGAATGTAATCATTAAGCTGTGGATATTGAGTGTAGGCGTATTCAATACTTTTTTTAATCAAACGATCTATCTTTTGTTGAATGGCTTCATCTACGTCTTTCTTAATAACAATACCGCCAAGTGGAATCGCAGCGCCTGTAGTAGTTTCCCAATAATCGCCTAAATCGGTTATTTTATGCAAGCCTTTTGCAGCATAAGTAAATCTATTTTCATGAATGATTACGCCCAATCCTTCTCCGCTTAATACAAAGTTTTCAATTTCATCGTACCGCAAAAAAACTTTCCGAGTTATTTGAGGATATTCTAATGAAAAAAGGAGATGGGCTGTTGTATTTTCTCCGGGAATTGCAACCTGCATTTGATTTAAATCGTTACCATTCATGTTAGGTAAACTAATTAATAGCGGACCAACACCTTTACCCAATGCACTGCCACTATTAAGCAAATTATACTGCGATGTTACCAAGGGCAAAACACCATAACTCAATTTAGTGATGCTAACTTTGCCTTCAATAGCCCATTGATTAAGGGTTTGAACATCTTCTAACAATACATTAAACTGTAAACCTTCGGTATCAATTTTTTGATGCACTAAGGCGTCGAAAATAAATGTATCATTTGGACAAGGAGAAAAAGCGATATTCAATTGCACGGTAATTATTTTAAGTTTAATGAGCAGGATTGAACTGCTTTATAATGTCCAATAAGGCCTTATTCAAATTTTCAACGGCTAATTGAATATGCCAATTTTTTTTATTTCTATCGCCAACCTTATTACTGATGGCCCGCAGTTGCAAGTAGGGTATGTTCTTTTTCCAACAGCAATAATGTAAAGCTGCGCCTTCCATGGATTCTATATCGGCCGAAAATGTTTTTTGTAACAGCGCCGATTGATTTGGATCGTCGGTTACTTTATTTACAGTAACTGCTTTCACAAGTGGGTAAGCTAAACTTTGAAGCAGCGGATGGTTATTTATAATGATTCCTTTGGGTGAAGGATAAAGATCAGGCGTAGAAAAAACCGAATCGCCAATTGGAGTAAATACATCCTTTTCTTCCATGCCTAAATCGCCAAAACAATCCGATGCAGCAATAACTACACTACCACCGTTATATTGTTCATGGAAACATCCCGAAATACCCGCTTGAATCACTAAATCGTAAGGCTTTTGTTGTAATTTTTCCTGTA
This sequence comes from Ferruginibacter sp., assembly GCA_049314655.1. GTDB lineage: Bacteria > Bacteroidota > Bacteroidia > Chitinophagales > Chitinophagaceae > Ferruginibacter. Next base: position 2,544 of record JBMOEQ010000016.1, read on the forward strand.
AATGGTATAAACTGCTGGGCACCCCCACGCCACTGATGAGGATATCGGTTTGCGGCGATATTTCGGTAAATGCCTTGATTTCCAGTAAAGTTGCGGCTATTACAAGTATTTGCATTCTACAAAATTCGGTTTTACTATTCATATTTCAGGGTTTAGGAATTACCTTTGCGAAAAATTTAGGGCTCATCATGGTGTACATTACTCGAATTGAACATTTCAACGCTGCACATAAATTATTTAATCCCAATTGGACAAAAGCCGAAAATGAAGCCGTTTTTGGTCGTTGCGCTAATGAAAATTGGCATGGGCATAATTTTGAGTTATTTGTTACTATTAAAGGAGAACCTAACCCGGATACAGGTTTTGTTTACGATGTAAAAAAACTAAGTGTCATCATCAATGAACATGTTATAGATAAGTTAGATCATAAAAACCTCAACTTAGATGTTGATTTTATGGCAGGCAAGATGTGTTCTATTGAAAATTTAGTAATGGGTATTTGGCACCAGTTGCTACCGCATATTCCCGAAGGTGTAACCTTACATTCGTTGAAATTGAGAGAAACACCGAAAATTTATGTTGAATATTTTGGTGAATAAAGCTGCAAGCTAATCTTATTGGTTGCATTTCCATCTTACCAAGTATATTGGGCTAATATTGGTATTAAGCATATTTTAAAGCAAAATTTATAACTATTTACAATCAATAGTGTTATACCTATATGGACAATAGAAAAGTAGCCATTTATCGAAAAGAGCATTTTAATGCAGCCCATAGATTAAACAATCCCAATTGGGATGCAGCCACCAATGAGCGCATTTTTGGTAAATGTAATAATCCCAATTACCATGGACATAATTACGAGTTAATTGTAAAACTTATAGGTATACCCGATGCGCAAACTGGCTATGTGTACGATATGAAACTGTTGAGCGATTTAATTAAAAAGGAAATCATTGATCGGTACGACCACCGCAACTTAAATTTAGATTGTGTCGAGTTTGAGCAAGTGAACCCCAGTGTTGAAAACATTGCTAAGATAATTTACGATATTCTTCGAGCTAAAATAGAGCCGCAATTTGAACTGCAAATCAGGCTTTTTGAAACCGAAAGAAATTATGTTGATTTTCCTGCTTAATAATAGAACTTTGCAGTGAAAAGTACAACTTGATTTTTTTCAATTTCCCTTTTTTATTGGAGGGCAGATATACAACAAATTCATGTTTTCATGATGCTTTATTTCTACCCTTTCAAAAACGAAAATTATGGCATATAAAAAGATAGAACAATACGACCAAGATATTACTGAAGCGTTAATCGGTAATTATAAAAATTCTATTCATCTTTTAGGGGAAGATCCTGAGCGAGAAGGCCTTCAAAAAACACCCGAAAGAGTAGCCAAAGCGATGCAATTTTTAACACAAGGATATCAACAAAATGCAAATGCTATTTTAGAATCTGCAAAATTTCATGAAGATGTTAGCGAAATGATAGTGGTAAAAGATATTGAGTTGTTTAGTATGTGCGAACACCATATGTTGCCTTTTTATGGGAAAGCACATGTTGCTTATATTCCCAACGGATGGATAACCGGTTTAAGTAAAATTGCCCGTGTGGTGGATGTGTACAGCAGAAGGTTACAAGTGCAAGAAAGATTAACTACACAAATTTTAGATTCAATAAAAGAAACGCTTAATCCGCTTGGCGTTGCTGTGGTTATAGAAGCTTCACATCTTTGTATGATGATGCGTGGTGTACAAAAGCAAAATTCAGTAACCACTACTTCTGCTTTTTGGGGCGAGTTTGAGAAGAATGAAACCCGTAGCGAATTTTTGAAATTAATCAGTGCAAAATTGCATTAATAGAATAAGCTGTTTTTTAAGTACGACTGTTTCCAAAAGAGACAGTCGTATTTTTTTGTTACAAGCGTAATGCTAAACGGAATCATTTTTATACTAATTTCATTTTTTTAATTTAAAACAAGTATTGCTATGTCACATGCTTTTATATTTCCCGGTCAAGGTGCGCAGTTTAGCGGAATGGGAAAACAACTTTACGAATCCAATGCTTTGGCAAAAGATTTATTTGAACAAGCCAATGATATTTTGGGTTTTCGTATTTCAGATGTAATGTTTACAGGTTCTGATGAAGATTTAAAACAAACTAATGTTACACAACCTGCAGTATTTATTCATTCTGTTGTGGCTTATAAAATGATTGATAATCCACAACCTACAATGGTTGCCGGACATTCATTGGGCGAGTTTTCTGCATTAGTAGCCAATAAAACTTTAAGTTTTGAAGATGGATTAAAATTAGTTAGTGCTCGAGCAAAAGCCATGCAACATGCTTGCAATCAAGAGCCGGGAACAATGGCTGCAATACTCGGTTTAGAAGATCATATTGTAGAAACCATTTGTGATGAAATTGAAGAAGAAGTGGTGGCGGCTAATTATAATTGTCCGGGCCAATTGGTCATCAGTGGAAGTGTAACAGGGGTTCAATTGGCATGCGAAAAATTAAAAGCTGCCGGTGCTAAACGTGCATTGTTATTACCGGTAGGAGGTGCATTTCATAGTCCATTGATGATTCATGCCGAAGAAGAATTGATGAATGCCATTGAGCAAGTTACTTTCCATCATCCTGCTTGTCCGGTGTATCAAAATGTTGTTGCCAAAGCCATACATCGTGCAGAAGATATCAAAGTGAATTTAATTCACCAGCTAACAGGTCCGGTACGTTGGACGCAATGTGTACAAGCCATGATTGCCGATGGGGCAGTGCGTTTCACAGAATCGGGGCCCGGTAAAGTATTGCAAGGCTTGGTTTCAAAAATCAATAAAGAAATGATTGTAGATGGCGTAAGCTAATCTTCACAACAATACAAAGAAAATCCCCGCTAGTATTCAGTAGCGGGGATTTTCTTTGTGTATTAAAATCAATTAAATACTTAATGTAGCCAACACGCTGTTCATGCTTTTAACAGCTTCTGCACTTTTGTTAAATGCAGCTTGTTCTTCTTCATTTAATTTGTAATCGATGATTTTTTCAATACCGTTTTTACCAATGATAACCGGTACGCCGATGCAAATATCCGATTGTCCGTATTCGCCATCAAGGCTTACGCAACAAGTGAATAATTTTTTCTCGTCTCTTACAATACTTTCAACTAAAGCAGCACCTGCAGCACCCGGAGCATACCAAGCAGATGTGCCTAATAATCCGGTTAATGTAGCACCACCAACCATTGTATCGGCAGCAACTTTTTTCAAAGCTTCAGCATCTAAATAATTGCTCACCGGTACACCTTGATAAGTAGCTAAACGGGTTAATGGAATCATGGTAGTATCTCCATGACCACCAACTACTACTCCTTGAATATCATTAGCCGTGCAACCTATTGCAGTAGATAAATAATATTTAAAGCGGCTGCTATCTAAAATACCACCCATACCAATGATGCGATTTTTAGGCAATCCACTTTCTTTCAAAGCCAAATACGTCATAGTATCCATTGGGTTACTGATGATGATGATAATGGCATTAGGAGAATGTTCTAATATGTTTTTAGTAACGGTTTTTACAATTCCGGCGTTGATGCCAATCAATTCTTCTCTGGTCATGCCCGGTTTACGAGGAATGCCTGAGGTAATTACTGCTACATCTGTTCCAGCAGTTTTGGTATAATCATTAGTACTACCCACAATTTTTGTGTCGAAGCCTAACAATGTAACAGTTTGCATCATATCCATGGCTTTTCCTTCGGCCACGCCTTCTTTAATATCTAATAAAACCAACTCGCTACATAATTCTTTGCGAGCAATATTATCGGCACATGTTGCACCAACGGCACCAGCACCAATTACAGTAATCTTCATAAAATAACTATTTAAAATGTGTGAAATATTTTTACGAAGCAAAGGTAAGGGCAACAACTCCATTCCTAACTGAGGGGAATCAGTTTTTTTTACAATTCTTGAGCAACTTTTTCTATAGCTACACTACCTTCAAATGCTTTCACCAATTTTAGCTTTTTATTGTATACAAAGATGGCCGGGTAAGTATGGATATTGAAAAAGGTACCCAGTAAATAAGAGCCGTCTCTTCCCACGGTTATATTAGGATATGCACTTAATCCGTAATCATTATAAAATTGCAAAATCTTATCATAATCTAAATGTGAAACCATTAAAATATGCGCCTTTTTGAATAAGTTGATGTTGGCTTTTAGGGCTTCTGTTTCGTGTTTACAATGGTCGCAATCCGGACTAAACACCATCACTACTACCGGCCGTTTTTTAGGTAGATCTGCTTTAATAAACTTGGTACTATCCGGAATACGAGTAATAGAAAATAAGGGCAAATCGGGATATTGTAGATATAATGCAGCCGAATCAATTTGTGCATTGGATGTATTGAGGCAAAAAAGAGCTATGATCAACAACAAAATAGAGCGCATCATTTTTTAAATAAAGCTAGCATTTTTATCAATTCATCTTTATTTCTACAGCGCTATTTACATTTTTAGCTATTGATTTACAATTGCCTAAACTATATCTACACCAAATTTTCATTTTATCAATAGTATCCCTACTTTTGCAGCCTTGTATAACCATACAGGTAAGATTGCATAAACCATACTGTAAACATTAAATAGACCTATTTATTATGGCAACAACAGCAGATATACGTTCAGGCTTAATCATTAAAGTTGATGGTAGCTTGTACACCGTTATTGAATTTGGACAAAATAAAACTGCTCGTGCAGCAGCAAAAGTTTGGGCAAAATTGAAAGGGGTAGATAATTCAAGAACCATTGAAGTTACTTGGAATAGCGGTGAAACCATTCATCCAGTAAGGGTTGAAAAGAAGCCTTTCCAATTTTTATATAAAGATGATACCGGCTACAACTTCATGGATAACGAAACTTTTGAGCAAATAGCTGTGCAAGAAAATATGATTGATGCGCCTAAATTCTTAAAAGACGGACAAGAAGTAAGTGTATTGATTAACACCGAAACCGAACAAACCATGGCTGTTGAATTACCCGATAAAATTGTTTTATTGGTTACTTACAGCGAACCTGGCGCTAAAGGAGATACGGCTACACGTACGTTAAAACCCGCAACAGTAGAAACCGGTGCGCAAGTAAACGTTCCATTGTTTGTAAATGAAGGTGAATTGATTCGCGTCAACACCAAAACCGGCGATTATGTAGAGCGTGTAAAAGAAGCTTAATACAATTTTTTTATATGGATTAAAGGGCAGAAAGTAATTTCTAGCCCTTTTTTGTTTTTTATGATTTTTGTCACTTTTGCCCCATTTTTTAACCATTTTTGACCAAAAATGAGCCCTTTTGAGTTTATTTTGTGGATTTTTAATTTTCAGATTTGGTTAATTTCTTAAATCATTCCCTATCTTAGCTGCCCGTTTCAAAATAAACCAACCAATAAATTGCACATATGGACATAAAACAAATCCAAGAGTTAGTTAAACTCATCAACAAAACCAATATTGGCGAAATTACTATTGAAGAAGAAGGTGTAAAAATCACAGTAAAGCAAAAAAAAGATCCGGTTCAGCATATTGTTGCTGGTGGTTCGGCTCCTGTTAATTATGCACCTGCTCCGGCCCCGGCACCCGCTGCCCCAACAACTCCAACTCCGGCAGCCGCTCCTGCAAAAACCGATAATTATGTTACCATTAAAAGTCCAATGATTGGTACTTTCTATCGCCAGTCTGGTCCGGGTAAACCCATCTTTATTAATGTAGGCGATGAAGTAGCTCCAGGTAAAGTGGTTTGTATCATTGAAGCCATGAAACTTTTCAATGAAATTGAAAGTGAAATTAGAGGACGCATTGTAAAAATATTGGTAGATGATGCTAGTCCGGTTGAATACGACCAACCTTTATTTTTAGTTGAACCAGCATAATATAAATCGCTAATGAATCAATAGTTCATTAGCGATTTAAGTTTACTGTAATTGTTCCCTTACCCTTTTATTTCAAAAAAAATTGAAGCTGTATATTTTATTGTTCTTTAATCAACAGTAAAAGCAAATACAATTAAAGTGAAAGTAATTACTAGTAAATTTTTTAATGCAATAGATCCTTCAAAGATTACAAGCAAAAATGCATCTGTATGATTGAATGAAGTTGCAAATTTGGAGATGATTAAGAATAACAAACACCTATTAAACCCAATGCTAGATTAAGGTTTGTGTTGTGTAATACAACTCAACCAATAGCGCATTAGCAAATTCAAATTACATGTTTAAAAAAATATTAATTGCCAACCGTGGAGAAATCGCTTTAAGAATTATACGTACTTGTAGAGAGATGGGCATTAAAACTGTAGCGGTTTATTCTACTGCAGATAAAGACAGTTTGCACGTAAAATTCGCAGATGAAGCCGTTTGTATTGGAAAGCCCAGCAGTTCAGAATCTTATTTAAATATGCCGCATATTATGGCTGCTGCAGAAATTACCAATGCAGATGCCATACATCCAGGTTATGGCTTCCTAGCAGAAAATGCCAAGTTTGCACAAATTTGTATAGAGTCGGGGATTAAATTTATTGGCCCAACACCCGATATGATTAATGCAATGGGCGATAAAATTACCGCCAAAGAAACCATGATAGCCGCCAATGTACCTGTTGTTCCCGGTAGTGGCGGTTTATTGGAAAGTATTGAACAAGCTAAAGATTTGGCCAAGAATGAAGTAGGCTATCCGGTAATGTTAAAAGCAACTGCCGGTGGTGGTGGTAAAGGAATGCGAGTGGTTTGGAACGAAGAAGAAATTGAAAAAGCTTTTGATGGTGCCAAAGCCGAAGCTGCAGCATCTTTCAAAAACGATGGCATTTACATGGAAAAATTTGTGGAAGAGCCTCGTCATATTGAAATTCAAATTGCCGGCGACCAATTTGGCAATGTTTGCCATTTAAGCGAAAGAGATTGTTCTATTCAGCGCCGCCATCAAAAATTAGTAGAAGAATCGCCTTCTCCTTTTATGACGCCCGAGTTGCGTGAAGCGATGGGAAATGCTGCAATCAAAGCTGCTTCGGCTATTAATTATGAAGGAGTAGGTACCATCGAATTTTTAGTAGATAAACACCGCAATTTCTTCTTCATGGAAATGAATACCCGTATCCAAGTTGAACATTGTGTTACTGAAGAGGTAGTAAATTATGATTTGATAAAAGAACAAATTAAAATTGCTGCTGGATATAAAATCAGCGGGAAAAATTATTATCCTCAAATGCATGCCATTGAATGTAGAATTAATGCAGAAGATCCTTACAATGATTTTCGCCCTAGTCCGGGTAAAATAACGGTATTGCATACACCGGGAGGACATGGGGTTCGTGTAGACAGTCACGTTTACGCCGGCTATGTAATTCCACCTTATTACGACAGTATGATTGGTAAATTAATAACCATTGCTCAAACGCGTGAAGAAGCTATTGATACGATGTATCGTGCATTGAGTGAGTATGTAATTGAAGGCGTAAAAACAACCATACCATTTCATTTACAGTTGATGCAAAATGAAGATTTTAGAAAAGGAAACTTCACTACAAAATTCTTAGAAAGTTTTACAATGAAATAAATGTTGAATTAAAATATTAATGAAGGGAGACAATTAATGTCTCCCTTTTTTTGTAAAAAACAATGACTATTTAGGTGATTAATATCAGTTGTTTTTGCTAATGCCTGGTAGTGTTTTTTAGTAATTTTGATTTTTAAAATTACCTTGTATGAAATTAATCCTCCCTATTTTAGCATCCCTAATAATGCTATGCACAAACGTTGTTATTGCACAAGATAATACCCCTTTTAAATATGGCGATGTAACTGCAACAGATTTCAGTTATTCCAAATTTCCGGTAGATACCAGTAGCGGCGCAATTATTTTATCCGATGTAGGTTCTAGTAATTTTGAAGGAAATAGTAAAGGCTGGTTTTCTTTAATTTACAAAGTGCATCGTAGAGTAAAAGTATTCAATCAAAAAGGCCATGATTTAGCCAATGTAAGTATTCCATTGTACAGATCGAGTATCGATAATATGGAAGAAACTTTAGAAAAAATAAAAGGCGTTACGTACAATTTCGAGAATGGTCAAGTTGTAGAAACCAAATTAGATGCCGATGCTATTTTTAAAGAAAAGATCAGTGATAATAGAGTAATTAAAAAATTTACCATGCCTAGTATCAAGGATGGCTGCATATTTGAATATACGTATACCATAAAATCGGATTATATTTTTAACCTTCAACCATGGACGTTTCAGGGGCAATATCCTCGTATATGGTCTGAGTATACAGTAGGCATTCCTGGTTTTTTTGCTTACGCAACTATATCTCAAGGGTTTCATCCTTTTCATATTGCTAAACAATCAGAATCGTATAAGAACTTTTCTGTAGTAGTTAACAATAGTTCGGCTTACAGTGCTCCAGAAACCTATAATATATCTTCATCAATAAGTGAGCGCAGATGGGTAATGAGAAATGTTCCGGCATTGAATGAAGAAAAATATACATCATCAATTGATAATTATATTTCAAAAATTGAATTTCAAATGTCGGGACAACAATTTCCAAACAGTCCATATAGAGATATCATGGGCAATTGGCTTACGGTTGCAAAAGCCTTAATGGAAGATGAACGCTTTGGCTACAAATTGCAAAAAGATAATGATTGGATGAATAGTGAATTAAAAACAGTGGTAACCTCCAAAGAGCCTATGGAAAAGGCACAGCAAATTTTTAAGTATATGCAATCGAGGTATAAATCTCAAGGTAACCGAGGCATTTATTTATCTAAAACCATTAAGGATATCGCAAAGGCAAAAACAGGCTATATATCCGATTTAAATTTACTGTTAACCGCCATGCTTATTCATGAAGGGATAGACGCACAACCGGCTTTGTTAAGTACAAAAGGAAATGGATTTGCTCATCCAATTTATCCCATTTTAGATCGATATAATTATGTAGTGTCAGTGGTTGTAATTAATAAACAACAGTTTTTATTAGATTGTTCTGTTGCGGAATTGCCCTTTGGACAACTGCCTTTGTATTGTTACAATGGCTCGGCAAGAGTAATTGGTAGTGAACCTATACCCATTTCATTAAGTTCCGATTCTTTAATAGAATTTAAATCGGTTACTATTGATTTGAAAGCCAATAAAGGCGCTTTAGGATGGAAAGGAACTGTGTCTACTGTATTGGGCGAGTACGAATCAACAGAAAAGAAAACCTACATTTCCGAAAACGGAATAGCAAAATTTAAAAAATCTATCTCCGATGAATATACGGATGATTATTCGATAGATAGTGTTGTAGTAGAAGGTGTAAACGTGGCTTACGAACCGGTTTCTTATACCGGTTATCTAACTATTCAACCTACAGACGGATCTAAGTTGATTTATTTTAATCCCAATATTAAAGGAGGTTTTAAAGACAATCCTTTTGTATCTGAAGAAAGAAAGTATCCGGTAGAAATGCCGTATAAGATGCGCAATGTTTTTGAATTAACGATAGATATCCCTGAAGGCTATGAAGTAGATGAAATGCCCAAAAATGTTAAAGTGAAATACGATGAAGGAGATATAATTTTTACGTATCAAATTATTAAGGAAGGCAATAAATTAATTTATAATAGCAGTTTGAATTTCGACAGAGCAACTTTCGCCGCAGAAGAATATCCCGATTTAAGAAGCTTTTTTGATTATGTGGTTAATAAATATGCCGAACAAATTGTTTTCAAAAAGAAATCTTAAGCTCATGCGAAAATGGTCAATGTTCTTTATATGCTGTGTTTGTATAAGCACAGTGTATGCACAAGATTCCTATTCCATTCAAAATATTAATCCTACTTTATTAGAAGGTGCCAATGTTGTAAAGCGAATGGAACAAATGGAAATTACTGTTAAAAATACCGGCAGTGCTTATATTAAAAGAAAGTATGCTTATACGATCTTAAATAAAGCCGGCGATGATGCAGCCGTTTTACATTTATTTTACGATAAATTGGTGAGCATCGAATCAATGGATGCTACACTTTATGATGCATGGGGAAAGAAGTTGAAATCGTTAAAGAAAAATGCCATTAAAGATTTAAGTGGAACCAGTGAAAGCAGTTTAGCCGATGATGACAGATATAAGGAATTTAGTTTCTACTATAACCTCTACCCCTATACGGTAGAATTTGAAACAGAAATTCATTACAAAGGAATTTTTTATTTTCCTACTTGGATGCCTGTAGAAGCCACTCAAATGTCGGTTGAAAAAAGCAGTTGCAGTTTTCAATGTCCAACAGATTATGCATTCAAATACAAAGGCTTTCATTTAACCGATTCTCCAACAGTAACCAATGAAGGTAAAACCAAAACTTATCTTTGGAACGTTAAAAATATTTTACCCTTGTCGAGCGAATGGAAAGCGCCTTCATGGCACGAATTAACGACTTCGCTTTTCTTTGCACCGGTAAAATTCGAAATGCAAGATTATACAGGGGAGATGACCAGTTGGAAAGATTTCGGTTATTTTATTTTTCAACTCAATAAAGATAGAGACCAATTACCTCCTGCGGTTGTAGAACAAGTAAAATCAATCGTTTCAACAACAACAGATACAGTACAAAAAATTAAAAAGATATATCAATACCTGCAACAACAAACAAGATATATCAGCATTCAATTAGGAATTGGTGGATGGCAAACTTATGATGCCAATGAAGTTGCGGGTAAAGGTTATGGCGATTGTAAAGGCTTAAGCAATTATATGGTTGCTTTGTTAAAAGCTGCAGGCATTAAAGCACATTATACCTTAGTGCATGCAGGAGAAGATAAAGCACAATTTATGCCCGATTTTCCATCCAATCAATTCAACCATATTATAGTTTGCGTACCCTTAAAGAAAGATTCTATTTGGTTAGAATGTACCAACAATAAAATTCAACCCGGTTATTTAGGGGGTTTTACCAGTAACCGATATGCATTACTTATTGATGAAAATGGGGGTAAATTGGTAAGAACACCGGTATATACCGCCGAACAAAATTTACAGAATAGATTTATTAAAGCAACAGTTTTAGAAAGCGGGCAAGTAGAAGCGCAAGTTGTAACGCAGTTTCATGCACAGCAACAAGATGGGTACAGTCAAATGATTCATGCTACTAACAAAGAACAAAGGGAAGCTGCAATAAAAACAAGTATAGATATTCCTTCCTTCGATTTGTTGAATTATGGCTATCAATTTTTATCTAAACCTTTACCCTGTATTGAAGAACAACTTACCATAAAAGCCATCAATTATGCAACGATAACCGGAAAACGTTTATTTATTCAACCCAATATGTTGAATCAATCCGGTACTCGATTCAATAAATCTACCACCCGAAAATATGATGTGTTATTAGATTTTGGTTTTTTGGATATTGATAGTGTACAATTTATCATTCCTGAAGGGTATATAGCCGAAAATATTCCCGATGCAGTTTCCATCAGCAGCATTTTAGGTAAATATGAAGCCCGGTATACTTTTGCCAATAATAGCATCACCTATTATCGAAAATTACAACGCAATGCCGGCAGGTATCCGGTTAAAAATTTTAATGAATTGTCTAGTTTTTTCGATAAAGTTTATCAATCCGACCGACAAAAAATTGTTTTGGTTAAAAAATCTTAATACGCATTATTGTTGTATTATTTTTCTTTTGCTATAATGAATAAGGGTTTTTAGGCTGCGTTCAAATGTTTATCTTTGCTGCTTAATCAAACTGAAGTAGAATGGCGTTGATAAAAAGTATTTCCGGCATCCGCGGAACAATTGGCGGTAAGCCCGGAGACAATCTTACACCTATAGATATCGTAAAATTTGCTGCTGCTTACGGTACATTATTACTCCAACATACAGATAATAAAAAAGTAGTTATCGGCAGAGATGGAAGAATGAGTGGTTTAATTGTAAAAAATTTAGTTATCAGTACTTTAAACAGTTTAGGTTTAGATGTTATTGATTTAGATTTAAGTACTACACCAACGGTAGAAATGGCTGTGGTTTTTGAAAAAGCTGCCGGTGGTATTATCCTCACCGCAAGTCATAATCCCAAAGAATGGAATGCCCTAAAATTGCTGAATGAAAAAGGCGAATTTATTAGTGCCGAAGAAGGTAAACAAATTTTGGCATTAGCCGAATCGGCCGATTTGAATTTTGTATCAGTGGATAAATTAGGTACAACAACTGTACACGAAAAATCATTGCAACAACATATTGAAGCGGTAGTACATTATCCTTTAGTTGATGTGGCAGCAATTAAAAAGGCCAAGTTTAAAATTGTTGTTGATGCTGTAAACAGTACCGGTGCCATTGCTGTGCCTGCTTTATTGAAAGCTTTAGGGGTAAAAGATATTCAAGTGTTGAATGAAACTGTAAACGGAAAATTTGCACATAATCCCGAGCCTTTGCCCGAGCATTTAACCGAACTTAGCAATGAAGTGGTTAAACAAACTGCACATTTGGGCATTGCTGTAGATCCGGATGTTGATAGGCTATGTTTTGTATGTGAAGATGGCAGCATGTTTGGCGAAGAATATACATTGGTAGCAGTTGCCGATTATGTATTGAGTAAACGCAAGGGGAATACGGTTTCAAATATGTCCTCTACTCGTGCATTAAAAGATGTTACCTTATTACATGGCGGCGAATATTTTCCTAGTGCAGTAGGTGAAGTAAATGTGGTAGAAAAAATGAAAGCGGTTAATGCTGTAATTGGCGGTGAAGGTAATGGCGGAATTATAGTTCCCGATTTACATTATGGAAGAGATGCATTGATTGGCATTGCGTTATTTCTTACCCATCTTGCTTTAAGTAAAAAAACGACAAAGCAATTGCGCAATACCTACCCCGGTTATTTTATCAGTAAAAATAAAATCAATTTAGAAGGCGGCATTCAAGTGCAACAAGTATTTGAACAAATTAAGGAAAAGTATAAGCATCAACCCATGAATACTGAAGATGGTTTGAAAATAGAATTTGATACAGATTGGGTGCATTTAAGAACAAGTAATACCGAACCTATTATTCGTATTTATGCCGAAAGCAGTATGGAAACAACTGCCGATCATATTGCCCGTAAATTGATGAAAGATATCAGTGAAGTGATGTAGTTGATATAAGAGTTTATAGCAAACTTTATAAACGTTAATACTAATAACATCTCCAACTTAACGATCTTTTTTTTTCCTAACACCGAAATGTTTGCCACATGGAAAGAATATATTTTGATAACGCAGCTACCACATCACTCGATCCAATAGTGTTGGAAGCAATGATGCCTTTTCTTACAGAGAAATTCGGTAATCCATCTTCTATTTATTCGTATGGAAGAGAAACCCGCATGGCAGTTGAACAAGCACGAAAATCAATTGCTAAAATATTGAATGCACATCCTGCAGAGATATTTTTTACTAGTGGAGGAACCGAAAGTAGTAATACAGCTATTTCGGCTGCTGTGAGAGATTTAGGGTGCAAACATATCATCACATCACCTATAGAACACCATGCGGTATCTCATACCGTAGAGCATTTAGATAAATTAGATTTGGTTAGGGTAAGTTATGTAAAACTATTGCCGGATGGGCATATAGATTTAGAAGATTTAGAAAAACTATTGGCAGCTACTGAAGAAAAAACGTTGGTTTCATTGATGCATGCTAATAACGAAATTGGTAATATTTTAGACATACATGCGGTAGGTGAATTGTGTAAATTGTATAATGCCATTTTCCATAGCGATACGGTTCAAACGGTAGGGCATTTTCCTTTCGATTTGCGCAATACGCCGGTGCATTTTATTACCGGCGCTGCACATAAATTTCATGGACCAAAAGGTGTAGGCTTATTGTATATTAATGAAAATGTAAGGATTCGTCCCTTTGTACATGGAGGTGGACAAGAGCGTAATATGCGTGCCGGCACCGAAAATATTTACGGCATTGTTGGCTTAGCAAAAGCGCTAGAAATGGCTACCGAAAATCATGAGCAAGAAAGTGCAGCCATTGGTACTTTAAAATATTACATGATGGATATGTTGAAAAAGCATATTCCAGGTGTAGGATTTAATGGCGATGTTTTGGGTAGAAGTTTATATACGGTACTAAGTGTTAGCTTTCCAAAATCAGAAAAATCAGAAATGTTATTGTTCAATTTAGATATCAATAATATTTGTGCCAGCGGTGGAAGTGCTTGTACATCGGGTGCCGATCAAGGTAGCCATGTAATTCGTGCTATCAATAACAATCCCAATCAAATTACCGTTCGGTTTAGTTTTAGTAAACAAAATACTAAGGCCGAAGTAGATGCGGTTGTAGAACAACTTAAAACCCTTATCTAATTTAACGGTAACCTAATTTTTCGGTCAAAGCAATGGGCAACTTAGGTAATTTGTTTCTGTGAATGAGATAGCTATTCAGTTGAGCAATTTCTTTGAAAATATAGTGTTTATCCATGGCTGCTTTTAGATAACCTGCGCCACTGCTTCCGCCGGTTCCAATACGAGTGCCAATCATGCGTTGAACCATGTTTACATGCCGGTACCGCCAACTGCCCATTTGATTGTCTATTTCCAACAATGTATCTAACAATTGAAAAGGCAATTCTAACATCGGATAACCTCTGTACAACAATATGAATAATGCCGATCTGCAAGCTGTAGCAGAAAGTTGTCGGCTTGGCTCTTCATCAGTGCCGTTAAATATTTTTGAAAACCCTTCTTTATTGATCATTTCAGCTTCTGCTAAACTATTTACATAGAGGTGCTCATAATCTGTCCAAAAAATTGGATGCTCATTTTTACCGGAAAGGGGTTGATAATCTTTCCATAACTGTGCATCATTGATAAACGGCATACGCTCTAACCATTTATTCAATAATTCTAATACAGATATAGATTGTTCGGCATCTTTAATGATATCAACTTCGGCTGGCCTTAACTGTGAGGTATAATAATTTTGACCATGGCGATGCTCAAATTTTAATCCCAATTTGGCTTCTAACTTTTTAAATTGCCAACTTTGAAATCCGGATGCAGGTCTTAGCAAATCTCTGAAATCAAGAAAATCCATGGGCGTCATGGTTTCCATGATATCAATTTGTTGTACTAAAACTTTCAGGATGGTGGTTACTCTTTTGAGTCGGTGTACAATGGTTTGCAGTTCGGCAGAATTATCATTGAGTGCCGGTTTTTTCATGATTTCAATAACTGAATCTACTTCAAATTGAATTTGTTTAAACCAAAGTTCGTAGGCTTGATGTATGATTACAAAAAGCATTTCATCGTGTGCCGGTGTATGGCCTGCTTTAAAACTTTCTGGATCTTGCGCACCTAAAATTTTATCCAATTGTAGGTAGTCGCCATAATGCACCTCCTGCTTTTCCATATTGCAATCATTTGCTGTAAACATACGGAGAATAGACAAATATTAAATACACAACGCATTAAAATTATTCGGCTTAACGCAGTAAAACTGTACTGCCTTTTTGTTCTATACGTTTTCCGGTATCGATATGGGTATACTGTAAAATCCAAACATAAGTGCCGGGATCTTGTGGATTTCCTTTGAATGTTCCATTCCATCTTTTCATCCAATCGCGGGTTTCAAAAAGCAATTGTCCGGAGCGGTTAAATACCCTAAATAATAAATCTTTGGCTTTATAGGCATTGGTAGGATAGAGAAAATCATTGAGTCCATCTCCATTAGGCGAAAAGGCTTTAGGAATTGCGATATAACAATTTCCGGCTACACGTATACTACTGCGTGCTGTATCGGAACAACCCAAACCATTTTGAATAATTAATTGAACGGGGATATCTCTAATGGTGGGAGCAATAGGATAAAATTGATCGGGAGGTATAGGCGCATTGCTGAAATTATTGTTACCAAAATCCCAATTCCAACTGCTAATATTGCCGGTACTTAAATCTTTAAAAGTTGCGGGGTCGCCCGGACAAACAACTGCGGTATTTTCAAATTTTGCTTCGATGGCATTATCTAAAAAAACAGTGTCGCTATAACTTGCCGTACAAGTACCATTGCTTACAGTTAATTGAATATTTTTCTTGCCAAAGATGTTGTAAATAACTTGAGGATTTTGTAGTGTACTGGTAGAAGCAGGTGCATCAAACGTCCATTGCCATTGATTTACAGTATTTGCTCCATTATGTCTATACAAAACAGTATCTGCCAAACAACCATATTTTATTTGATAATTGAATCGGGCCGAAACGGTATCTTTTGTAGTAAAGTTTAAGGCAGCACCAACGGGTGTTTCTACATTACATTCATTAATGATGCTGTTGCCATCGGTGCCGGTTTTTAATCGAATGGTATAGTTGCCGGCAACTTGAATGGGGGAAGCAAATTTAACACTGATTACCGTTGCTAAACCATTGGTATTACAAAGTCCGGAGGCACTACTTATAGAAATCGGATTTGTTCCTGTTATGGTAAAATCGCTACCATCCGGAGCAATGGAATTACATTGCATCGGATCTCGGAAAACCAGTTGTATTTCATTGGGTGCACAACCGGGTTTAGTTAAACTGTCCATTGGCGTAGGTACAAGTGGAAATACAGTTACCGGTAAAGCATTACCAACAGGTATGGTTCTATCGCAGTTGTCGAACAGTGTATTTCCATCTACACCGTTTTTAATAGAAACTGTATAATTGCCGGGAGGTACAATGCCGCTTAAGGTAAGTACAATAGAGTCCATATCAAATCCATTGCTGCAGTTTATGCCTGTTGCATTAATTATATTGGCTACTGCAGGGGTTAATGTAAATTCGGATCCATTGGAAGAAAGGCTTGTACATTTCATCTGTTTATTTAATTTGATAGAAATGCGAGACCCATCACAAGCGGCTCTAGCACCTTGCAAATCGGGATCTTTGGGGTCGGTTATATTTGCAGTACCTCCACCAAACGATAACGAATAGCCGCTTTGCGAATCGCTAAAATGACTTACCAATAAAATATATTGATGCCCTTGAATTAAATTAGGCATACTGCTGAAAAGTGGTACACCTGGGCCATCGCAGCGTACTAAAGATGTTCCTGCACTGCTTGCGCCGGTTAATCCGCCATCGCCCGACCAATTACAGGCTACAAATAAACTTACATCGGTAAAAACATCATCCGGATCGCGATTGGTAATATCAAAAAGTTGCCAATCGTAATCATCGGAAATAGTATTGGGTGTAATTACAAAAGCTAAAGTTCCACTTCCAAAACAGGTGAATTTATACCAAAAGGGATTTTTATCAGAAAGTGGAATACTGGTGCATCTGCTCGGAATATTTCTACTACCACAAATGGGTACCGATGCTTGAGTAAATGTAGAAGTACCACAAACCGGAAATGCTGTAGATGGATTTTGCCCTAATGCAGTACACGGACCCTGCGCCTGTGCACAAGGTGCTATTAAAAATAAACCAATAAAGTAGGCAAAGATTAAACGTATCATATTTGCTCCAAAGTTAATGGAATGAGGCTTTATGTGATTGATTTGATGCTTTGCCAATTATTTTTAACATGCGTTTAAATGAAATGCATGCCTATGCAATCCATTGAACTCAATTATCTTTGCAACTTTCATGGAAACCATCATTGGTAACGATATTAAACAGGCCCGGCAATTCTTAGAAGAAGGTGCATTGGTAGCAATACCAACAGAAACGGTATATGGTTTGGCGGCGAATGCTTTTGATATTCATGCGGTGGCAAAAATATTTGAGGTAAAGCAAAGGCCACAATTTAATCCGCTTATCATTCATGGTGCCAGTTGGGCGCAATTGAAAAATTATGTTCAAGATGTGCCACCAATAGCCGAAGTTTTAGCTCAAACTTTCATGCCCGGACCAATTACATTTTTATTGAACAAACAATCCATCGTTCCCGATTTGGTTACTGCAGGAAGTGCAAAAGTTGCGGTTCGAATTCCACAACATCCGCTTACATTATCTTTATTACAACAGCTCGATTTTCCACTTGCCGCACCCAGCGCAAATGTGTTTGGATATATTAGTCCAACCACTGCACAACATGTTTACGAGGGGTTATCCGGTAATATTCCTTATATCTTAGATGGAGGTGCAGCGGGTGTAGGTGTAGAATCTACTATTATTGGTTTCAACGTAGATGGTTCCATTATTTTACATAGAAGTGGAGGCATTGCTATTGAAACCATAGAAGCTATTACAAAGCAAAAAATACAAATAAAAACTGGAGTAGAAGCTCGCCCCGAAACGCCCGGCCAACTTAAATCGCATTACGCGCCGCATATTCCATTATACAGGGGTAATGTGCCCGAATTGTTACAGCAGTTTAGCCATAAGCAAATTGCATTGTTAAGTTTTTCTAATGGATATGACGACTATGAAGTAGCTTATAAAATGGTATTGTCGCCCGAAGGAAATTTGCATGAAGCAGCAGCCCAATTATTTGGTGCATTACGCCATTTAGATAAGCTTGATGTAGATGTTATTATTACAGAAATATTTCCTGACGAAGGCATAGGAAGAGCCATCAACGATCGATTGAATAGGGCACAAGCGGAATTTAAACTTTAGCCGTAAAAATATCCTTCATCTTTTGCATGAGGTCTTTTTCAATCATAAGTTGAGCAGTATGGATCATATTTTTGAAAGCGAAGGCATGCGAAATTCCATGTCCGATAATTACTGGTTTTGCAACTCCTAATACCGGTACACCGCCGTACATTTCAAAATTAAAGCGATTAAAATATTCGTCGTTTACTTGTCGACGTTGGGTGATATCATATACACTTTCTGCCATTTTCAAAATTACGTTACCGGTAAATCCTTCGCAAACCATTACATCACTTTTATCTAGCAAGATATCTCTTCCTTCAATATTTCCGATAAAATGAATATGGGGATTTTCTTTCAAAAGGGGGTAAGTGGCTTGGGCTAAGATATTGCCTTTGCCTTCTTCTTCACCAATATTGATTAGTCCTACTTTAGGATGATCGATACCCAAGATATGTTCGGCAAAAAGCGATCCTAAAATAGCGAATTGGTTAAGGTTTTCGGGTTTACAATCGGCATTGATACCGGCATCTAGTAATATTCCCAAATGACCATTTTCTCTTGGCATGTAAGCTCCAATAGTGGGCCTGATAACCCCTTCGATGGCTTTAATGCTGAATAGTGCGCCTACCATCATAGCTCCGGTATTTCCGGCACTGATAAAGGCATCTGTTTTACCACCGGCTAACCATTGAAATCCTACGGCGATAGAAGAGTTTGATTTTTCTCTTAATGCTTTGGTAGGGTGTTCATGCATTTCAATGACTTCAGGTGCATGTACAACGGTAACTTTAGTTGAATCAACTTGATGTTCAAGAAGTAGTGGGTTGATGGCATCTTGGTTGCCAAAAAGGGTAAGGTGTACATTTGCAGACGAATCTGACAGAAATTGTACAATACCTTTCATTGCTTCCAGCGGGGCATAATCGCCACCCATCATATCTAAACCAATATTCATCTCTTGCCGGGGTTAAATAAAAAATTCTAAGTTCTACACTCGAATTACGAATGTAGAACTTAGAATGGAATAGCTAAAAAATATTATGCTTTAAGCGGTGCTTTTTCGGCAACCACTTGTCCTTTGTAGTATAATTTACCTTCACTTACATGAGCACGGTGACGTACGTGTAATTCGCCGGTTGTTTTATCAACAGTTAAGGTAGTAGCTGTAGCCTTATAATGCGTCCTTCTCTTTGCGCTGCGCTGTTGCGAGTGGCGTCGTTTCGGATTTGGCATGATTGAGTAGTTTAATGGTTATTTGATAATGTATAATTTATTTCTTTTTCGTTTTACCGGTTTGAGGTTTAAATTTTTCCAATCCTTTCCAAAGGGCGTTGGCGTTATTTCCTTCCTCCATAGATTCCATAGCTTTTAATTTAGCCAATACTTCGGGATTGCATTTTGAACCGCCTTCTTCATCTTCCCCACATTTTTTTTGTAAAGGAATGCTTAAGCTTACAAATTCATAAATCCAATCGTTCAAGTGTAAATGACTTTCTGTTCTGGAGATATAAAAAACATCAGGATCTTCTTCCTGGTTGTTCATTTCTTCCGGATTGTCGACCATTTTTACCAACATATTAAATTCGTCCCAAAGGTCTTCTGTAACGGTGTTTCCACAACGGTCACAAACTACATCAGCTTTACCTCCGATTTCGAATTTAAGTTGCATGAATCCCAATTTCTTATCGAGCTGTAACTTAACAGTAGCAGCACAATTTTCGAAATCGCGGGTTTCCGAATCAGCAAAGAACGTTTCCCCGATTTCATAAAAAAACTCATGAATTCCGGGCTTTAAACCCACAAATGCAATCTCTATAGGCTTTCTTTTTCCCATTTCCTTAGGTTTAAAGGACGGCAAAGGTAAGTTTTTTTGATCAATTTAATGTAATAATTAATGAAATATTACACGATACCTCTTAATCTGTTAGCATTTGTAGTAATTTTAAGGCTAATGAATAGGAAAACAAAGGTGATTGTCAATGTTTTATTGCTAATACTGGCATTATTGATTCATGTTTTTTCATTGAACAAACATTGGGTAGAAAAGTATTATGCCCAACTTTTTTATCCAGAAATCGCTTCTTTTTTGAGGGCAATAACTGCTTTGTTACCCTTTAGTGTGGGAGATATTTTGTACGGAGGGGTTATTGGATGGATGATTTACAAACTTTGGCGTTTGTTTGTTATCATCTATCGGAAACAATTTTCAAGGCAATTGTTCAAATCCGTAATGATTTCGGCTGGATTGAAATTGCTTTGGGTATATATCATATTCAATTTGTTTTGGGGATTGAATTACAATAGGGTAGGCATTGCCCAACAAATTGGAATTGTGGTAAAGCCATATTCTAACCAAGATTTACTTAGCCTAAATCAACTTTTACTCGATTCGGCTAATCAAAAGAAGTTGAATTGGATTTCCGAAGGCCGACCATCTTTAAATAATAAGGCTTTGTTTACTGCAGCAAAAGAAGCGTATACAGTGGCACAAAAAAGCTATCCATTTTTAAAGTACCCGCATCCTTCTGTTAAATCATCTATTTGGGGATGGGTAGGTAATTATGCAGGATTTATGGGGTATTATAATCCATTTTCGGGCGAAGCACAACTGAATACAACCATTCCACGCTTTTTATTACCCTTTACTACTTGTCATGAAATAGGTCATCAACTGGGTTATGCCAAAGAAAACGAAGCAAATTTCGTTGGTTTTCTGGCTGCATCAGCTTCGTCAAGATCCGATTTTCAATATTCGGTTTATTTAGATTTGTTTTTATATGCCAATAGAAATTTATACCGGGTAGATTCTGTTGCGGCTCGTTCTTTTAGTAAACAACTACATCCCGAAGTTAAAGCCGATTTAAAAGCATGGCAAAAGTTCAACGATAAACATCAAAATCCTTTTGAACCTATCATTCGCTGGGCTTATGGAAAGTATCTTCAAAATAACCAACAACCTTCGGGCATGATGAGTTACGATGAAGTAACCGCATTTATGATTGCCTATTATAAACATTTGGCTAAACTTAAATAGCATTCAGTTGTTGTTAAAGAATAAGGAGAAGAAAAGATGAATATTTTTAAACAGATAAGGTTTTGGATTGCAATTTTAATTCCAGTTTTGGTTGGATCTATAGCAGGATTTTTCACCTCATCAGGAGTAAAAGGATGGTATGCTGTTGCCAATAAACCATCGTTTAATCCACCCAATTGGATATTTGCACCGGTATGGTTTACCCTTTATCTTTTAATGGGAATTGCTTTTTATTTGATTTGGAGGAAGGAAACAGTGAGTACGTATAAAAGAACGGCTATTACAGTTTATGTTGTACAGCTTACTTTTAATTTCTTTTGGTCTTTCATCTTCTTTTATTTGCAAGAACCTGGATGGGCATTTGTAGAAATATTGTTGATGTGGACATCAATTGTAGGCACGATATTTTATTTCAGTAAAATCAATAAATTGGCAGCAGCCTTACTTATTCCCTATATTTTATGGGTGAGTTTTGCTTCTGTATTAAATTATTTTATTTGGTATTTGAATTAAGGGAAAGTTGGTCTCTAAATTTTTTATTAAAGATGATTTGTGCTTCAAACGGATCTAACCAACGCTCGGCATTAGATTGTTCGCTTTCGGAAAGGTTGTTGAAGAAGATGGCCATTTCCATTTTTACATCCGAAACAGTTGTGAAGTACAACACATGTGTAAGTACAAATGCAGTGCTGCCGCCTTTTACGCCATAATGTTTGAATACTTTTTGGAAACCTTTTTGTTCCATGGGATATTCCATGATTTGTGTTAGTACACCATAAGCATTGTCATCTAAATACCTTCTATTGTTTAAGATTTTAGCAAGGTGCACATAATCTTCTGTAGTAGAAGCCGGTAATCGATCGCTCCAACAACGTTGCATTTTTTCGGTTAAATCTTTAATATTGAAACGAGCTTTAAAAGTGCTGTCTAATTTAAATTGATTATGAATAGCAAAAATGACTTTGCAATATTGTTCTTCCGTAAATTTCCGAATGGCTTTAACCACTTTATCTTCATTCATCTTCTTAGGATTTTGATACATGAATAAAGAAGATACAATAGGATATATAGCCGTATGATTTTTTAATCCAAATAACTGGATATTATTTTTGATATTATCTAAACCCAATAAATCCATCAAGTATTCGGTATTGGCATTACTGCTAAAAATAATCATGCCTCTGGCAACATCAATGAGTTGAATGCTGTCGTTTTTTATGGTCTTTCTTTCCTTTTCATATTCTAACCAATTTTTATGCGCATCGCCATCTGTATCGGCAAGATGGTACACTTCTAAATCTTTCAAAGCAATGTATTGTTCTTCATTGATTACATTACTGCCGGCTTGTTTGGCAAATTCTACCGCCACTAAAATTTTCATTGTACTTGCCAAGGGCATTACCCGCTTTGAATTGTAACTGGCAATGGTAGTATCGTTTCTTGAAATAAATACGGATGCTTTTTCGGGATTGGCTTTTATAAAGCGCAGCATAGAATCGGCCAAAGTGGGTTGCAATTGGGCTATACTTGATGTACTGCAGCCTATGATGAAAAAAGCAACAATTAAACTATAGAAATGGATTTTCTTACTCATTATATGGTGGGGGATTATGCTTTCAAAAATGGGCTTAAAAACTATTCTTCCACATCATGCTTTCAACGGGTTTGTTAATTTGTCCGCTGTATTTTGCATTCTTCTTTTCATTGTATTTAATTTCAATAGTACCATCTACCGGAAAATAGATTAACTGTCCGATAGGCATTCCTGCGTATACCCGTACCGGTTGTTTAACGGAAATTTCTAAAGTCCAATTGCCGCAAAAACCTACATCTCCTTTACCTGCGGTGGCGTGTATATCGATGCCTAATCGGCCGGTAGAAGATTTACCTTCTAAAAAAGGAACATGGGCATGCGTTTCGGTATACTCAAGGGTTACCCCTAAATAAAATTCATGAGGGTGTAAAACAAATCCTTCTTCCGGAATATCGAAATGGGTAATTTCATTGTGTTTTTTGGCATCCAATTCTTTATTGATGTACATGGCCAAATGTTTACCTAAATGCACATCGTAACTGTTGCTGCCCAAACAATCGCGATCGTAAGGTTCAATTTTAATGGTGCCTTTTTCTATTTCTTCTAAAATTCTTGTATCACTTAAAATCATAGCCAATAAATATTTACCGATGAGTTTTTTAAACGGGTTGTTTAAAATAGTTTTAGTATTGCAAATATTCATTAAAATAAACAATCTGCCCAACGTGTTTTAGTATGCCATTGGTTTATCAACATAATATCAACGAATGTGTAAAATTGGGTGTTTGGCATATTCATGAACCAGAGGCATTTTTTTTGAATATGGTGCCTTTACAACAATCCATCGCTCATCCTAAAAAACGCTTGCAACATTTAGCAGGTAGATATTTATTACAATCCTTATATCCCAATTTTCCATATTCTTTAATACAAATTGCCGATACAAGAAAACCCTTTTTACCCAATGCCGAATTTCATTTTTCTATTTCTCATTGTGCCTTGTATGCAGCGGCTATTGTAAGTACGGAATATAGAGTAGGGGTAGATATTGAAACCATCAGCAATAGGCCCGAGAAAATACAATTCAAATTTTTATCGGAAGCAGAATTG
>JBMOEQ010000017.1:0-26584 GCA_049314655.1 Ferruginibacter sp.
TTGTAGAACTATTGCCTGCTACTTGGCATCCTGAGGCAGCAATATTGTAATTGATGGTATAAAGGCCAGGTGTACTTGCTGCAACATTAATAACACCTGTGCCACTGTTGATGCTTAACCCTGCAGTAGAACTGAATGTGCCGCCTGTTGTAAATCCTGCAACTAAAGTTGGCGTTTGGTTGCCGGCAGTTGCACAAACTGGCGTAGTATAAGAAAATCCGGTTACAGGAGAAGAAGAGGTAACAGTAACGGTTGCACTTTTTGATAAACTACAAGTGGTCGTGGTGGTAAAGCTGATATCATCTAATGCAAAATCATTTCCCCCTGCTGCCGAATTTCTATTGATTAAACTAATTTCTGCAGTAGTATTTGCGCCCGAATTCCAAGTGTATGTTACTTGAATCCAACTGCATGTACCTGCAGGCGCATTATTGGTACTTGTTCCTGCAACGCCTGTAATAGGTAAGCCATTGATTTGTGTTTCTATTTGTGCCGGACTAGCAGCTACTACAGATTGTAACCAATATGTAAATGTATAGATAGTAGCAGGCGTAACCGGTACTTTTTGCTGCCATACCTTATTGGCACTATTGGTAGAACCATCTGCTACCAGCATGTTTCCGGTACCGGTTGTATGATCGGTACAAGGTTGAAAGCCAACTTCAAAACTTTGTGCATTATTGATAATACTATAAGCCCTTTGAGCAAGCGAAGGATTAGAAGGTATTGGTGGACTTGGAAACGAAGTATATTCTGTATAAAAGCCAACATCACCTTGCGAAAAATCGCCGTTGAAAATTAAATTTCTTGTATTGGTAACAGATGAACTTACTGTATACACTGTAGTTGCGGCCGGGGTTGCAGAAGTAACTGCAAGGTTAGGATTTACAATGGTTGGATCGGGTGGTACTGCCGTCCAAGTATATGCACCGGAACCACCACTAGCATATAAAGGAACACTAGCTGTTGCACATATCGTTGTATCGGGCCTAATTACCAATGGATTGGCGGGAGGAACGATATTAATTGTAGCTGCACTGTTTACTGTTGTTGGGATTGGCGTTGCTGCATCTCGCACCGAAACAAAAGCATTGGTTAAACTATTATAACCCGAGAAAATATTATTGCTGCTAAATGCGCCTCCATTAATACTATAGGTATACGGAGGTGTTCCACCAACTCCGTAAACTGCAACAAACCCATCGGTTGAATTGGGACAAGAAGGATTTACCACAGAAAATTTGATAGTAAGCGGAATGGGAGGAGGAAGTACTTCTAAATCATCGATAGCAAAATCATTGCCTACCGGGTTGGTATTATTATTCGATAATCCAATATTTACAAAATTATTAGTGGGCACAAAACTATAGACCACTTTTTGCCAAGTGGCAGATGCACCCGGGAAAGAAGCTTGTGCATTTCCGGATACTAAGGTAATCGACCCGGCATTACCCCACAATACCAAAATGTTGGCTGCTGTAGAAGCATCTACAGCTGTTGTTGCCACGGTTTTAATCCAATAACTAAAAGTATAGGTTAAACCAACGGTTAAAGGACCAACACCACCACCAGTATTTCCGGCATTCCAAAAACGTTGATTACCGCCTGTAGTGGTTCCATCAATTACCATCATTTTGCCGGTGCCGCTATGATCTGTTCCGGAAATAAAATTGGCGGTATTCATAGGCTGCGGGTTGGTAATAATAGCATAGTCGCTCGGATTGCTATTTCCACTTAAAACCGCTAAGTAATTGTATGGGGCCTGGGTTTGAAATCCTACACCACTGATGCCACTTTCAAAATCACCATTGGTAAGTAAACTATAAGGAGAAACTTGTGCATTGGCAAAAACGCTTACTGCTATCACGCATAAGGTTGTAGCAATCAAACGCTTTACACTACGCTGAATGGGAAAGGATAAAAGAGCTAGTTTTTTTTTCATGGTAACACCATTGTGTTTAATAATTCAAAAGTTTTTTCATACAAATTGGCACCATAACAAACCAGCATGTTTATTCAACACAAAACTGTTTATTATGGTGGCTTGAAATATTAGAGAAAGCCAATATGCTTCAACGCTTATTTCAAAAAAAATCAGTTAAAAAATCTTTGCAATGGAAATTATAAAGGGTTCATTGCAAGCATCATCGTTAAATTCTATATATAGTGTACAAATTACACAATATATCTTAAATCATCACTTTTTTAAGGGGGAATTTAGGAATGGAACAAAACTTCATAAAAAACAGTTGTAGATATGGTTAACCAACCGGGTTATCTTTTTGCTCTACTGCTTTTTTCATTCGGTTTAAGAAGGTATATATATCACTCATAGTTTGCACTTGCTCAACTATAAGTATCCCATTTTTACCTACTTGTTTCAATTTGGCTTTATTGGTGCCTTTTTGTAAATAAATAAGGATGCCGTTAAAAATGTCGCTTTGGAAATAAGGCGAATCGGGATTGTTTACAAAGAAGCATTTAAGGGTATCTTCTTTCAAGAGCATTTTTTCGAAGCCCAAATAAACAGCCATCCAACGGCATCTAACTGTTGTAAACAAATCTTCCACAGGTTGGGGAATGGGGCCAAAACGATCGGTCATTTCTGCATGAAAATCGTTCAATTCTTTATCATTGGCACAATTGTCGAGCCTCGCATATAAACTCAATCTTTCCGTAATACTTTCTACATAACTATCCGGAATTAATATTTCTAAATCGGTATCAATACTGCAATCTTTAACAAAATCATCTTGTTGTTGAATTTCTTCTTTAAACAATTCTCTAAACTCCGATCGTTTCAATTCTCTTACCGCTTCATCTAAAATTTTATGATACATTTCGAAGCCAATTTCGGCAATGAAACCACTTTGCTCGCCCCCCAATAAATTACCGGCACCCCTGATATCCAAATCTCGCATGGCAATTTGAAATCCACTGCCTAAATCGCTGTATTGCTCTAGTGTGCTCAATCTTTTTCTACTATCGGGTGGCAATGTGCTCATCGGCGGCGCCATCAAATAACAAAATGCTTTTTTATTACTTCTACCTACTCTTCCTCTTAATTGGTGCAAATCGCTCAATCCAAATTGATGGGCATTGTTTACAATGATGGTGTTTACATTAGGAATATCTACGCCGCTTTCAACAATATTGGTACACACCAAAACATCATATTTTTTATCCATGAAATCTAGGATCGTATCTTCCAATTCATCGCCATCCATTTGTCCGTGCGCAAAGGCAATACTGATATCCGGACATAATCCTTGTATCAAGCCTTTCATTTCCGATAAGCCATGCACGCGATTGTGAATAAAAAATACTTGTCCGCCGCGTTCCGTTTCATAATAAATAATATCTCTAATGGCATCTTCATTAAATACCATCACTTCAGTTTGTATTGGTTGCCTATTAGGCGGAGGAGTATTGATGATACTTAAATCTCGAGCGCCCATCAAACTAAACTGTAATGTTCTTGGAATAGGCGTTGCCGTTAGTGTAAGCGAATCTACGGTTGTGCGTAATTGTTTTAATTTTTCTTTTGCGGCAACTCCAAATTTTTGTTCTTCATCAATGATCATGATGCCGAGGTCTTTAAACTTAACATCTTTCCCTAAAATAGAATGGGTGCCAACTATAATATCAATCTTTCCTTCTGCCAAGCGTTGCAGTGTATCTTTCTTTTCTTTAGAAGATTTAAAGCGATTGATAAAATCTACCGTTACAGGAAAATCTTTTAATCTTTCTTGAAAAGTTTTATAATGTTGATATGCCAATATTGTTGTAGGAACCAGTATGGCAGCCTGTTTGCTGTCGTTGCAAGTTTTAAATGCTGCACGAATGGCAATTTCAGTTTTACCAAATCCAACATCACCACAAACCAATCGATCCATGGGAGAGGGCTTCTCCATATCGCGTTTTACATCTTCAGTTGCTTTGGCTTGATCCGGAGTATCTTCATAAATAAATGAAGCTTCCAATTCGGTTTGCATGTAAGTATCGGGATGGTGTGCAAAACCTTCCTGACTTTTTCTTTTAGCATACAATCGAATTAAATCGATGGCAATATCCTTTACTTGTTTTTTTGTTTTTTCTTTCAGTTTCACCCAAGCATCGCTTCCTAATTTATTCATCTTAGGTACGCTGCCTTCTTTGCCACTGTATTTGCCAATTTTATGTAAGGAAGAAATATTTACATACAGCAAATCGCCATCTTTATATTGTATACGTACCGCTTCTTGAAATTTGCCATTGGCTTCAATTTTTTGCAAGCCACTGTATATTCCAACACCATGATCAATATGTGTAACAAAATCGCCAGGTTGCAGTTCCCGTAAGGTTTTTAGTGTTAGTGCCTTGTTTTTGCTGAAGGCTTGTTTAACCTTGTATTTATGATACCGTTGAAAAATTTGGTGATCGGTGTAACACACAATTTTCATCGATTCATCGGTAAAGCCATGGTGTATAGAAGTAGGAATTGGAATAACTTGAATCTCAGCTTTTAAATCGGTAAAAATGCTATGCAGTCTTTCCAATTGTTTGGGATTATCTGCAAAAATGAAAATATTAAATTGTTCTGCTTCGTAGTTTTTTAGGTTATTGATGAGTAAATCGAACTGACGATTAAAAGAAGGTTGTTCTTTCGATTGAAAGGCAATGGTATGCGTTTGCACAGAAGATGTACCAACGGTATCAAAATACGCATGATTACTCCATTCAATAATATGATAACGTTGCAGTTGTTGTTCTAGTTCTGCGCCTTTAATAAAATCATCAACATCTACCGAAGTTTTTTCATTGATATCAGTATCGTCGTTGGCATTGTTTTTTTCTTTTCCCGGATTTGCATCTATAATGGTTAAAAACAATTCTAGATCTTCTTCTTGTTGTTCAATCTTTTCTCTGATATACGGCCAATCAGCAATCCATGCAATGGTATTTTCGGGAAGAAAATCGGGCAAGCTTACTTTCTCTCCATCATCAAATTGGGTTTCTACGTTGGGTATGATGTTAACTTGTAATAATTTTCTTTCGCTCAATTGCGATTCGGGATCAAAGATGCGGATACTGTCTACTTCGTTTCCAAATAATTCTATTCGATAGGGCTTTTCGTTACCATAAGAATAGATATCGAGAATGCCGCCTCTTAAAGCAAATTGACCGGGTTCGTAGACAAAATCACTGCGTTCAAATCCATATCCGGCAAATTTTTCTAAAATATTATTCAAGTCTATGGTATCGGCTTGTTTAATGGAAATGATATTATCTGAAAGTGTTTTTGAACGTACAACTTTTTCGAAAATAGCTTCGGGGTAGGTTACAATAATTTTTTTGTTTCCTCCACCAGCAATCTTGGTTAACGCTTCGGTACGCAACATCACATGACTGCTGTTTAAGAGGCGATAATTTTTTTTGTTTTTGAAAGATGCCGGAAAATAAAATAAGTCTAATGCACCCGATAAATTTTCAAGCGTATTGTGAAAATAGGCGGCTTCTTCAGCATCTCTTAATATAATCAGGTGATTGGCATGCTCGCCCTGTGCTTGTTTTAAAATGCCGGCAACAATAAATTCGATAGCACTACCGGCAGTATGTTTTAAGTGAAAATGTTGGCGATTTTTAAGATTGGGCAATGAAATTCCCTTCGCTATAGATTTACAGCGTTCGTCATTTGCAAAAGTCTGCAACAAAAAATCAAGATTCATCCGGTTGCAAAGATAACGGTTCAGATCAATTACAAATTACCGTGTTAACGTTGTTTTCTTACGAAATGAGGCAAATTTCTACATCAAACACTCGTTTTAATAGGGAAGTAATAACGCTAAAAAAACAACCAACTTCATCCTTTTGCAGGCTTTTATGGCTAAATTTGAAAATCCGTTCCGGCTTTTTGCTCAAAAATTGTATGACTTATGAAAAAATCAATTGTTCTTTTAATTTCTATTGTACTGCTTTCTTCCTTAAGTGTATTTGCTCAGTTGGGTAATAAAGTTCGTTTTGCACAAGGCGAAATGACAACTGGAGCTACAATTCAAAAAGGTAGTTTCGTGCTTTCAAGTATTGATCGTGCCTTATATCAACAACATTATTATGTATTGATTCAATTTAACGTGTTACCCACTACACAACAAAAAATTGAATTGCAACAACAGGGTATTGATTTGGCTGATTATTTTCCAGGAAATGCTTATTGGGCAAGAATAAACAGGGTATTCGATTTTCAACAAGCAGCGCGTTTAGGCATTATTTCTATCGATACCATTCCGGTGATGTATAAAAGAGATGCTGCGCTTTTATCGGAAACGCATTTTGTTGATAAGCAAGATGAACAATATTTAGCAATTCGTTATTATGCCAATATTTCTACACCCGAATTGTTGACTCAAATTAAACAATTAGGTGCCATTGTACAACCGCATAAATTAACGGAGCCTGGATTGGTATTTATTCAATGGAATGAAAAGATTGTAGATGCCATTGCACATTTACCCTATGTACTTTCGGTGAGTGCACAATCGGTAAAAGATAAAACGTTGAATTATTATACCAGAGGATTACAAGGTGTAAGTGCATTACAATCGCCCAATGGAAAAAATCTTTTAGGAAGAGGGGTAACTGTTGGTGTTGGAGATGATGCCGATATTTCTACGCATTTAGATTTTTCAGGACGATTGATCAATCGTTCTCCATGGATACCCAACGATCATGGAACGCATACTTCAGGAACTACGGCAGGTGCAGGTATTATTAATGTAAAGAACATGGGAATGGCGCCAAAAGCTACTATTGTGAGCCAATATTTCAGCGATATATTAACCAATACTCCGGCATATAAATCAGATTTTGGTTTAATGGCTACCAACAACTCTTATTACTCGGTTCAAGTGGGTTGTCCGGGTAATGGCAAATACGATGTGTTGAGTAATTATATCGACAAGCAATTGAATACCTATAAAGACGTACTGCATGTAATTGCAGCCGGAAATGATGGAACGCTTACTTGTAGTCCATTACCCAATGCATACGGTACCGTAAAATCGGGATGGCAAAGTGCAAAAAATGTTTTAACAATTGGTGCTATGAATGCGCAAGATTATACCATAGCGTATTTCAGCAGTAGAGGTCCTTTGAAAGACGGCAGAATTAAGCCCGAAATTGTTACCAATGGATGGGCCGTAAATTCAAGCAATGCTAATAATACTTATGGATTAAACTTTGGAACAAGTATGGCGGCACCTTCTGCAACCGGTGCGGCAGCTTTAATGGTAGAGCGCTATCGTCAGTTGAATAGTGGTGCCAATCCATCGGCGGCTTTAGTAAAAGCATTGATGTGTAATACGGCGCAAGATTTAGGCAATGTGGGGCCCGATTTTATTTTTGGCTTTGGCATGATGCAAGCAAGAAAAGCGGTTGATGCTTTAGAGAACAATCGATATGAAATTAATACTGTAAGCAATAGTGGCACTATAAATAAAAATTTAACTGTGCCAGCTGGTGTAAGAAAATTAAAAATCATGTTGTATTGGGCCGATACAGCTGCTGCTGTAAATGCAGGATCGGCATTGGTGAACGATTTAGACCTTACCGTAACAGCTCCTTCCAATGCAGTGCATTTACCTATGATTTTAAATCCTGCTCCTGCAAATGTAAATGCTGTGGCTGTAGAGGGCGCCGATCATGTTAATAATATAGAACAAGTTACTTTACTTAATCCGGCAGCCGGAACTTATACGATTGCAGTGAATGGATTTTCGGTGCCTTATGGTCCGCAAACCTATGTTTTAACCTACGAGTTTGAAAGTCCATCTATTACAGTAGATTATCCATTTGGTGGCGAAAAATGGGTGCCGGGAGAAACGGAATATATTCGTTGGACGGCTTTTGATGCCGATACCAATCCGTTTATTGTAGAGTATTCGCCAAATAACGGTGCTACCTGGATTCCTATAGATTCTAATGTGAGTGCAACGGCACGTTCTTATAATTGGCAAACACCTTTAACGGCAACCAATTTGGGCATTATTAGAGTAAGCAGAAAAAATACAGTGTATACCGATCAAAGTGATTTTACATTTACCATCTTGGGCAGACCAGTTGTTACGGTGTCGAAGCCTTGTCCGGGTTCTGCACAATTAATTTGGCCTCAAATTACCAACGCCACTGCTTATGAAGTGCTTCAACTCAAAGGCGATAGTATGTCGGTTATTGCAACCATTACCGATACCAGTTATTTAGTAACCGGATTAAATACGTATACTACCAATTGGTTTGGAGTAGCAGCAAAGAATAATACAGTTCAAGGTCGCAGATCGGTATCGGTAAGTGTTGTTGCTAATAGCGGATCTTGTGCAGGCACAGTTTTTAATAACGATATTGTAGTAGATACCATTTTGGCACCACTTACGGCAAGGATGTTTTTTAGTAATGCAGCACAAGCAACCCAACCGGTAAAAATCAATATTGTAAATCGTGGAGGCGTAACAGTGAGTGGTGCTTATCAAGCTACTGTTCGTTACAATGGCAATACAATTAATGAAACCGTTAATCTAAATCTTAATGCCGGCGCCAGCATAAACTTTACTTTTTCAACGCCGCTGATATATAATCCATCTGGTTTTAGTTACGATTTTGCAGCATGGGTAACAGTGCCTGCCGATCTTAATCATGCCAATGATACTGCTTACAAAAAAGTTAAACTCATCAACAACGACCCTGTTGCAAGTTTGCCATTAACTGAAGATTTTGAATTGATGCCATTCCTAGAAGTGAAGGGAAAGGAAATGGCATTTGGGGATAATAAATACCTCGATTTTTCTGCCAATAGAACAAGAGGAAGAGCCAGAACCTTTGTAAATACAGGCTTTGCTTTAACCGGAAACAAGGCACTTACATTAGATCAAGCACCTTATAATAATATTTCCAATACCGATTCTGTAACCTTTAACTATAATTTATCCGGCTTTACTACGAGTCAATTGAGGTACGATTTTTATTATCGTAATCATGGACAAATAGATATGCCCGGTAATAAAGTTTGGGTACGGGGTAGTGAAAATAACAATTGGGTTCAAGCATTTGATTTATTTGCCAATCAGGCAGTATTGGGCGAATGGAAAAAAGGATTATTCAACATTAATGAAGTGTTAAGCAATGCAACTCCTGCACAAACTGTAACAGCTACATTTCAAATTAGAATTGGGCAAGAAGGCAATACCTCAGCTAATACCGTTTCGCCCGAAATTGATATTGATGACGGGTATACTTTTGATAATTTAGTATTAACAGAAGCTTTGAATGATATTGCTGTTACGCAAATTAATTCGCCCGATAGAACAGGTTGTTCAATGACGTCTACCACACCCATTAATATTCGAGTAAAAAATTACAATAATGTTCCGTTGAACAATGTTCAAGTATCGTATCAAATTAATGGCGGCGCTGTAATAACAGAAACGATTGCTACTTTATTGGCGAATCAAGTATTGGATTATTCCTTTACACAA
The DNA here is from genome assembly GCA_049314655.1 of Ferruginibacter sp. Classification (GTDB taxonomy): domain Bacteria; phylum Bacteroidota; class Bacteroidia; order Chitinophagales; family Chitinophagaceae; genus Ferruginibacter. The sequence continues at coordinate 9,507 of JBMOEQ010000017.1, forward strand.
ACTGCCGATATGAGTGCCTTTATAGATTACGATATCGATGTATGGGCAAAGTATAACACAGATACCTATGCTGCAAATGATAGTGTGTTGAATTATGAAATTAGAAATACACCGGTGGTTACCAATTTCCCATATCTCCAAAATTTTGAAAATGGAGACGGATTTTTTTACAGCAAAGGCAATAACAACTCTTGGCAATACGGCACGCCTCAAGGCACAACAATAACAAAAGCCGCAAGTGGTACAAAAGCCTGGGTAACCAATTTAACCGGTAATTATAACGATAATGAAACATCTTATTTATATACACCTTGTTTTGATGTAAGTAGTTTAACTCAACCGATGTTATCGTTTAGTCATTTTGTAGATATAGAATTGGATTACGATTATTCATGGGTGGAGTATTCTATTAATGGAATAACTTGGTTTAGGTTAGGCGCTACGGGTAGTGGCACCAATTGGTACGATAATACAGCCGATCCCAATTGGCGTTTATCTAAAAAAAGATGGCATGTTGCCAGTATTGATGTTCCTAAGCCTGTAACCGGAAATATCCGTTTACGGTTTGTATTAAGTTCCGATGCCGGCGTAACACAAGAAGGATTGGGAATAGATGACATCCATATTTTTGATAAAGCAACCATATATACCGGTGTTGCACAAACGGCACTTACGCAAACCATGAGTGGTAGTAATTGGATTACAGTATCATCCGGTGGAGATCGTGTGGTATCTATAAATCCCAATGGCAATAATTTAGGTACGGTATCCTCTGATGTATATCCTTACACAGGACAAGTAAGATCAATCTTGAATCAAAATTATTTAAACCGAAATGTAGTAATTCGTTCTGTTAATCCTCCTGTAGCTGCAGTACAATTAAGAATTTATTTTACAGATACTGAGGCAGAAGCTTTAATTGCAGCCACTAGTTGTAGTGTTTGTAACAAACCAAAAGATGCGTATGAATTAGCGGCTACCCAATACAGTGGTTCTTTATTAGATGAGAATAATTTATTGGAGGATGACTTAACCGGCATCTTTAAATTCTATGCCGATTCTGTAACCAATATTGTTCCATATAGTAATGGCTATTATGCAGAAATTACAATAAATCAATTCAGCGAATTTTGGTTGGGTAAAGAGTTGCTGCGGCCTGGTACTGCATCCAGGTGTTTTGGCGATGCATTTACTTTTAATGCAGCACAATCGGGCACCAATTATCAATGGCAAATGAATGATGGAAACGGATTTGTTGACATCATCAATAATGCTAATTTTTCGGGTGTTAATACGGCCATTGTACAAATTGCAAATATCCCAACTTCATACTCCGGCTATACATTTAGATGTGTGGTTGATGGTAATCCGGGAATTGAAAATACAGTACGTTTCAGTAGTGTATGGACAGGTACATCTAGCAACAGTTGGTTTAATGGAAATAACTGGAGTTGCGGATCTGTGCCGGATGAATATACCGATGTATTGATTCCGGGTGGTTTGGTAAGATATCCGGAAGTAAATGGAAATGCGGTTATAAGAAGTTTAAAAGCTTATCCGGGTTCTATTATTACAGTGCCGTTGGGTAGTGCATTGGAGTTAAGAGGAAAGTAAGTTGCATTCGGTAAAATGAAGTAGCAGAAATAGGCAAGTTGGTGTCAAGACCAATAGTAACCTCTTAATAAATGGAAATCAGATATATAACTTAAATTTGACTAAACACTATCAATTATGTCAACAATAGAATTGCGAAAGCTCTTAATTGAGAAAATTCAATCAACTGATGACAATAAAATACTTGAGGAAGTATCTAGGCTTCTTGAATTAGAAATTGTAGAATCTGACGTTTATATTCTAAATGATAAGCAAAAGATGGCCGTTGAAGAGGGACGGAATCAAATTATCAAAGGAGAATATTTAACTGACGAAGCATCAAATAAGGAAATCGAAGAATGGCTAAGCAAATAATTTGGTCTTTTAGAGCACAAAAAGAAAAAAGGAAATTTTCAAATACTGGTCGGATCGAAATAAATCAAACCGTTATAGTCAAAAGTTAAATCAATTTTTCAAAGAAGCTATTCTGTTGCTTCGTGAGCATCCTTATATTGGAAGATCTACAGATGTTGATTGCGTAAGAATAAAAATTGTTAAAGACTATTTATTGATTTATGAGATTACAGAAACTTCAATCAATATTTTGTCTATTTGGGATGGACGCCAAGATTCTTCCAAATTAGAAGATATTCTAAAATAGACTGTGCCACTTACATCTACTTTGCTCAATTGGGGCTTGACAAGGTTATATCATCTTTATTTTGCTATTCAACTTTAGTTTACGACTTTACGATTACGCAAGTTTCTTAACACATAATTTCAATATTATTTTCCTGGATTTATTTTTCCTTAATGCTCGGATTGAATACTAATTCTCCAATTGCGTAATGCCGTAAACAATCTATCAAATTGCATTCAGTTTTCTAACATAGGCGATGCAATTAAAATGCAATGCGTTAGAAGAAACAAAACTACCTTTGAACTTGTATTGGGTACAAAATTGTTTTTGTGGATTTTACTCAAGTTTCTTTAATACTTTAATAAATCATGGAGAAAACGAATACTGTATTGTTTGCGTTCTTTTCATAAAAAACATGGTATTATCCCTCAAAAAATGATACAATTTATTTTTGATCTGCAACCTTCTATAGAAAGAAGTTGCAGTCTTACTAACTTATACTATTGTAGAAAAATGAAATCTATAATTTAAAAAAGTACCATGAAAAACTATGGTGTAATTATTGTTGCATTGTTCTTGTTAGCAGCTTGTAGTAAAACGGAAAAAGTGATTCCTAAAGCATCTATTGCAACTTTAAATTGCACTGCTTTAACCGTTTCCTTAGCACCTTCTGTTGGGGTTGCTTATACTGCAAGTGTAAGTGTACCCTATTCGGGTGGCAATGGAATTGCATACAGTGCCGGAACAAGCATTGCTTCGAGAGGGGTTGCCGGATTTACCGCTACATTACAAAGTGGAACATTGGCTAATGGAGCCGGTACATTTACTTACACAATTTCTGGAACAGCATCTTCGGCCGGAACAGCAATATTTGATATTAGTTTTGGAAGTATTTCCTGCTCCTTTAATTTGCCGGTAAATGATGTTCCCTTAGTACAATACGGAACGCCTTTTGCCGGTGTGCCCGATGGTTCGGATGCGGTAATTTATCAAGTAAATATGCGTGCATTTAGTGCTACCCGTAATTTTATAGGCGTACAAAACAGATTAGATTCAATAAAAGCATTAGGGGTTAATGTACTTTATTTAATGCCTACCTATCCGGTTGGTGTGGTGAATGCGATCAACTCTCCTTATTGCATTAAAGATTATAAAGGCGTAAATGCTGAGTTTGGCAACTTAACAGATTTGCGCAATTTAATAGACGCGGCACATAGCAAGGGTATAGCCGTTTTGCTCGATTGGGTGGCCAATCATACGTCATGGGATAATCCGTGGATTACTGCACATAAAGAATGGTATGCACAAGATGCTGCGGGAAATATCTTGCATCCATCATTGGGATGGTTAGATGTAGCTCAACTTAATTTTGCTAATATCTCTATGCGTAGAGAAATGATTCAGTGTATGAAGTATTGGGTGTATACTGTAAACTGCGATGGGTTTAGGTGTGATTATGCTGATGGACCGCCGAATGATTTTTGGGCACAGGCAATAGATACATTGCGTAGTATACCCGGACATAAATTATTGATGCTTGCAGAGTCGAATGCAACTACAAAATATGCTGCCGGGTTTAATTTAATTTTTGGATTTAATTTTTATGCCGCATTGAAATCAATTTATAATAGTAGTTCATCGGTACAAACATTAGATAATAGCAATACAGCAGATTACAATAATGTGTCTACCAATCAACAACATGTAGTTAGATATTTAACCAATCATGATGTAAATAATTCTGATGGTACTGCATTGCAAATGTTTGGAGGAGCTTCCGGAACAATGCCTGCCTTTGTTGTGGCGGCAACAATGAAAGGTGTGCCAATGCTTTATAACGGACAAGAAGTGGGCACCACTTTTTCTTTACCCATATTTACTTTAGGTAATGTGATCAATTGGAACCAAAACCAAGCAATGGTGGAAGAATACAAAAGAATCATTGCTTTTAGAAATGGAAGCGCAGCAGTAAAAAGAGGCACATTAACCAGTTGGAGTAGTGCGGATATTTGTGCATTTTCAAAAACTTCCGGTACCGAAAATATTGTTGTAATTGCCAATCTAAGGAACAGTGCCATCAATTATACCTTACCTGCTGCCATTGCCAATACCAATTGGACGAATGCCATTTCTGGAGTAACGGTTGCTTTAACAAATCAAGTTTCATTACAACCGTATGCGTATTTGATTTTAAAGAACTAAGTTTTTGAAGATCGAATTGGTTTAGAAGTTGAGGGTTTAGTGGATGAACAATAGTTGAACAGTAGAGGAACAATGGGTTAACGGTTGTAGGGTTCATTCTCGTAGATGGTAATTTTCTTTTAAAATTCAACATTTAACATCCAACATGCTTTAATGGCTTTGTTTGAAAATAGTTTAGGGTTTAGGAGTTTAGGGTTTAGTGGGCATGCTTTACAAACTTTATAAACTCTATATACTTTTACGTTAGAGGTTTAGTAGGCACGATTTAAATCCTTTACCATCTTTATAAACTTCATAAACCCAATAACCCACTCTCCCTATAAACTTCTTCCCCCCAATCCTTTGGCAATTATTGTTTTATACCCTATATTGAAACTTCATAAATATTTATAATATGGCTTTACAACCTTGGCGCAAAGGAATAGTGATTAAGATTGAAAATGAAACGGCAGATACCAAACGATTTTGGATAGAAGTGCCCGAATTGGAAAAGTTTGATTTTGTACCCGGGCAATTTGTTACCCTTGATTTACCCATTCATGAAAAACCCAATAAAAGGTGGCGCAGTTATTCTATTGCTTCATGGCCCGATGGAACCAATGTATTTGAATTAATTATTGTATTAGATAAGCGCGGTGCAGGTACCCCATGGATATTTGATAATGTTGTTGTTGGTACTGAATTAACTTTACGCGGACCGGTTGGTGTGTTTACCTTAAAAGATCATTTAGAAGAAGATTTGTACCTAATCTGTACAGGAACAGGTATCGCGCCATTTAGAAGTATGTTGCATCATATTAAAACTTCCAATATGCCACATAAGAATATCTATTTGGTTTTTGGATGTAGGTCGCGTAAAGATTTGTTGTATTATGATGAAATGACGGCATTGGAAAAAGAAATGCCAGGGTTTCATTATCGGCCAATTTTATCTCGCGAGCAATGGCATGGGCATACCGGATATGTGCATGCCGTATATGAATTACTGTGTACAGATAGGCGTCCATCGATGTTTTATTTGTGTGGATGGAAGGGGATGATAGATGAAGCCAGAGAGCGCATTGCTCAAATGGGATATGCCAAACAACAAGTGCATTTTGAATTGTATGGCTAAGGCTTAACGCATTTCATTTTTTCTCGTTATGAGTAATATCATTCATATTTATGATTAATATGATAGGGGTTAGCATAGTTGTTTTCATTGATTTTTTGCTACCTTACACCATTAAAATATACCACCAAAACCAACAAAAGTTATGGGTGCTTCTTCGATGATTGTGCTGATTTGTGCAGCGCTTGCCTTCTCTTCAATAGCAATTATGATTGCTAAATTGGTAACTAAGGCTACCACTAATCCTCAAAAAGGGCAACCCTACGAATGTGGTATTCCTACCCAAGGGAAAACCTGGATTCGTTTAAATGTAGGGTATTACCTCTTTGCTTTAATCTTCTTAATATTTGATGTTGAACTAGTATTGCTATATCCATGGGCTGTAGTAGCTAAAAAAGTGGGTTGGCTTGCTTTGGTAGAAATCATCATCTTCTTTTTTATATTATTCACCGGCTTTTTATACGCTCATAAAAAAGGTGCGCTCAAATGGATTTAAAAAATAAAGATTCCAATAAACCCTTTCCCGGATTGGTACATGATACCCCTGGTGGAGGTGTGGTTGTTAGTAAATTAGACGATCTAATCAATTGGGCTCGTTCTAATTCATTATGGCCATTAACTTTTGCAACCAGTTGTTGCGGCATTGAAATGATGTCAGTAGCAGCAGCTAAATACGATTTTTCTCGTTTTGGGTTTGAAGTAGCACGTGCTTCTCCACGCCAGGCCGATGTAATCATCATTGCCGGAACCATAGTAAATAAAATGGCCCCGGTACTGAAACGTTTATACGATCAAATGGCCGATCCAAAATATGTTATTGCAATGGGTGCTTGTGCCATTAGTGGCGGTCCGTTTTTTTATAATACCTATTCTGTTGTAAAAGGTGCCGATCATGTGATTCCGGTAGATGTGTATGTGGCCGGTTGCCCTCCACGTCCCGAAGCCCTTTTACATGCACTCATATCATTACAAGAAAAAATTAAAGGCGGCTTAACCCGCGAACAAATAAAGGTTGAAAAGCCTACTGATGCCGGCGATAAACTACATCAGTTATAATTTAATTTATATGACGAAGGAAGCGCTAAAAGAAAAGCTATCAAGTATTCAATCAAACCTAAGTTTTGATGAAACAGGCGAGTTGCTTACGGTTACTGTAGATAAAGCCGATTGGCTTGATTTTGCAACTGCTTTAAAAAGCGATACAGAATTGGCTTTTGATTATTTATTCTGCCTTACCTGTATAGATTGGAAAACGCAGTTAACCATGGTGTATCATTTAGATTCTACACAATATCGCCATGCCATTGTAGTAAAAAGCAATTTGCCTACAGATGCGCCAGCAATTGAAACAGTATCGGCTATTTGGCGTACTGCCGAATTGCATGAACGTGAAGTGTATGAAATGTTTGGCGTGAATTTTATTAATCATCCCGATTTGAGGTTGTTGATTTTGCCCGATGGATGGGAAGGAAAAAATCCACTAAGAAAAGATTATAGCGATCCTATAAATATGATTAAGCTTTAATTCAATAGTTTTTAAATTATCACAATAGAAGCAATTCTGTTGTAAGCCATCAACAATATGTTTGAAGAAATAGGTACAACATCCGAAGGAGATTTAGTAATCAATGTAGGCCCGCAACATCCGGCAACGCATGGGGTTTTGCATTTGGTGATTACACTTTCTGGCGAAACCATTAAAAAGGTAGAACCACATTTGGGCTATATCCATCGCTCCATAGAAAAAATGTGCGAAAGTTTAACCTACCGCCAATTCATTTACGTTACCAGCAGGATGGATTATTTATCGGCACACATCAATAACCACGCCTGTGCACTTTGTGTAGAAAAAGGAATGCAAATTGAAGTTCCCGAACGTGCGCAAGTAATTAGAGTGTTGATGGATGAACTTACCCGTATTGCTAGTCATGAATTGTGGTGGGGTGCCATGTCGATGGATCTTGGTGCGTTTACACCTTTCTTTCATGCATTTAGAGAGCGCGAAATGATTAACGATATCATGGAAGAAAATTGCGGTGCAAGATTAACCATGAATTATATGGTACCCGGTGGTGTAATGCATGATATACTTCCCAACTTTCAAGAAAAGGTAAAAGCCTTTATTGTAATGTTTAAAAGGAAGATTGATGAATACGATGAATTAATTACCGGCAATATCATTTTCCAAAATAGAATGAAAGGAGTTGGCTTTTTATCGGCCGAAGATGCCATTGCTTATGGTGTTACAGGCCCATCGGCAAGAGGCAGTGGCGTTCGTTGCGATGTGCGTAAATTTTCTCCTTATGATGTGTACAGCAAATTAGAATTTGATGAAGTGTTGGAAACTGCCGGAGATTCTTTTGCCCGTTATATGGTGCGTATGAATGAAATGAAACAATCAATTCGCATTATTGAACAATTGATTGATAATATTCCGGATGGCGATTTTCAAGCGAAAACAAAAGCGGTATTGAAATTACCTAAAGGCGAATTTTATCAACGTGTAGAAACAGCAAGAGGCGAGTTGGGTGTATATATTGTAAGTGAAGGTGGAACAACGCCATATAGAATAAAATTTAGGTCGCCGGGATTTTCGAATTTAAGTGCGTTAGATCATATGTCGAGAGGAGAAAAGTTAGGCGATTTAGTAGCAATGATGGGAACACTGGATTTGGTGATTCCGGATATAGACCGTTAAGCACGGAAACAAATAATGTTCAACATTTAACCAACTGTTGAAGAGTGCGACGCCGAAAATGTTGCGCTTTGTACAACTGCTGGTAACATAAAAAATAGTTTTTTCCCATGTGGAGTTTTCAAGGCATAGCGACAATAATTCATGAATGGCTCAGCAGCTATTTCAATGCAACTTGGGTGATGATCATTGAAATGGTTATTGCCGGCGTTGCGGTAATTGGTTTGTTTGCAATTTTAGGATTGGTGTTGGTGATAATGGAAAGAAAAGTATCGGCTTGGATTCAAATTCGTTTAGGCCCTAATAGAGTGGGCCCTAAGGGTATGTTACAATCGCTTGCAGATACCGTGAAATTATTGGTGAAAGAAGCAATGACGCCAAGTGGATCGGATAAATTTTTATTCAATTTAGCGCCGTATATAGCCATGATGGTTGCGATGTTATTGATGGCACCAATTGGTTTTGCAAGGGATTTTCAAATGTGGAATATCAATATTGGAGTGTTGTATATTTCGGCGGTTTCATCTATCATGGTAATTAGTATTTTGATGGCAGGATGGGCCAGTAACAATAAGTATTCTTTAATGGGGGCAATGCGTAGCGGGGCTCAAATTGTGAGTTACGAATTGTCGGCCGGATTATCTATTATGGCCATTGTTGTGCTTACCGGCACTTTGAATTTGAATGAAATTGTACAATCGCAAGCCGATGGTTGGTGGATTTTTAAAGGACATATTCCCATTTGGATTGCCTTCGTAATTTTTATGATTGCGGCTACTGCCGAAACCAATCGTGCGCCTTTTGATTTAGCCGAAGCCGAATCGGAATTAACTGCCGGTTTCCATACCGAATACTCGGGAATGAAATTTGCGTTGTTCTTCTTAGCCGAATATGTGAATGTGTTTATTGTATGTGCAATTGGTGCAACTTTATTTTTAGGTGGATGGATGCCGTTTCATATTGGCCAATGGGAAGCGTTTAATAACGTAATGGATTATATCCCATCAAGCATGTGGTTTTTTGGAAAAACATTTTTCTTGATATTCTTAATCATGTGGTTCCGTTGGACGTTCCCTCGTTTTAGAATAGATCAACTTTTGAATTTAGAGTGGAAGTATTTATTACCGATAAGTATGTTTAATATTTTATTGGTAACGGCGATGGCGATTTTGGGATGGCATTTGTAAAGTTTAGGAGTTTAGGGGTTTAGGGTTTAGGGGGGAGGCTTTATGAAGCGAGATTAAGATTTGGCTGAATAGTGGTTTAGAAGTTTAGGGTTTAGGGGAAGTCTTTAGAAACTTAATAAACCATATAAACTTTATATGCTTTATAAGCTGCTTTAAATTGAAAAGCGTTAACAAAATAAAATAACTGACGATTGATTAATACAAAACAATGAGTTTAATTCAATACATAAAAGACATTTTCGGCGCGCTGAAATCTTTAATGGTAGGGATGCGTAGAACAGGTTATTATTTTACACACCATAAAGAAATCATCACCGAGCAATATCCCGATAACAGGGCTACTTTGAAATTTCCGGAACGTTTTAAAGGGGAAGTGATTATGACGCACGACGAAAACAATGAGCATGCCTGTACAGGTTGTACGGCTTGCGAATTGGCTTGTCCGAATGCAACCATAAAAATCGTAACCAAATTTGATGTTTCTCCAGAAGGCAAGAAGAAAAAAGCAATCGACAAATTTGTGTACCATTTAGAATTGTGTACAATGTGCAATTTGTGCGTTGAGGCTTGTCCTACGGGAGCTATTAAAATGGACCAAACATTTGAACATAGTGTTTTTGATCGCAATCAATTAACCAAAATATTAAACAAGCCCGATTCTACATTAAGAGCTGGCGTTGAATAATCATTTTTAAAATTTATCATAGTGGAAGGTTCTACCATCATATTTTATTTGCTTGCATTGCTCACATTAGTGAATGGTGTTTTAGCTGTTACCTCAAGAATGATTTTCAGGTCGGCGATATACTTACTTTTTTCCTTGATTGGAATTGCCGGATTGTATTTTTGGATGGATTATAATTTCATTGCAGCCGTTCAAATTGTAGTATATGTAGGCGGTATTACTGTGCTGATTATCTTTTCGATATTTCTTACACAACAAGCAGGAGAGGAAATGGCACAACCCAAAGGCATGCGACAAGTTTTTGCTGCCCTTGCCGCTTTTTGCGGATTAACCTTAACCATGGTTCAGTTGGTACAACATGGTTTTGTTCCGGTGTCCAATTCAGAATCACCTTCTATGGAAGCCATCGGCAATCAATTGTTGAGTATGGACGAAACCGGCTATGCTTTACCGTTTGAAGTAATCAGTATTTTATTATTGGCCGCCATGATTGGCTGTATAGTAATTGCACTTCGCGATACCAAAGAAAAAAATGAATTGCCTGCAACTGGCATCACCCATATTAATTAAAGCATGTTAACACCCGGATTATATCATTTTTTGTTCATCAGCGCTGCCTTGTTTTTCACCGGCATTTATGGTTTTTTTACCCGGCGCAACCTCATCACTATGCTCATGAGTATAGAGTTGATTTTGAACAGCGTGAACATTAATTTCATTGCATTTAACAAGTATCTATGGCCCGGTAAAATGGATGGCTTGTTTTTTTCGGTATTCATCATTGCCATTGCAGCGGCTGAAGCTGCAGTTGCTATTGCTATTATCATTAACCTGTATCGTTCGCATCAATCTATTGATGTGCAGGCTACGGAAGAATTAAAATATTAACTCACTACAAATAGCCGAATGATTTGTATAAATGAATTCGGTTGTTGCAATTGACGCTTATGCCCGACGTATTGTATATCGCACTCATTCCAATTTTACCATTCGCAGGATTTTTGCTATTGGGATTATTTGGAAAAAAATATTTTCGGAATGCCTCCGGAATTTTCGCCACTGCCTTATTATTGGCTTCTACGGTTTTGGCATTGTACACGGCTTATCAATATTTCTTTGTTGCCGGAAAAATAGGCGGTGTTTACCAAGATATCATCCCATTAAAAATAAATTGGCTAGAGTTTGCACCCGGATTTTCGATAGATATGGGCATCTTATTAGACCCTATTTCTGTGATGATGTTGGTGGTGGTTACATTCATTTCATTAATGGTACATATTTACAGTTTGGCGTACATGAAAGGCGAAGAACGTTACCCTATTTATTTTGCGTATTTAGGATTGTTTACCTTTTCGATGTTGGGCTTGGTTGTAGCGTCTAACATTTTCCAATTGTATATGTTTTGGGAATTGGTAGGGGTATCTTCTTTCTTATTAATTGGTTTTTATTATTCAAAACCATCGGCAGTTGCAGCTTGTAAAAAAGCATTTATAGTTACCCGTTTTGCTGATTTAGGATTTTTAATCGGCATCTTAATTTTATCTTATTATTCGGGTACATTCGATTTTAAAACATTAATTCATCAACTTACTTCTCCCGAATCTGAAGCCATGAAATCGGCTATTGCCGGATCTTTCTTAGGCATTTCGGCATTAACTTGGGGGTTAGTAATGGTGTTCATCGGCGGCGCAGGAAAAAGTGCTATGATGCCTTTGCATATTTGGTTACCCGATGCAATGGAAGGTCCAACCCCGGTATCTGCATTGATACATGCCGCAACCATGGTGGTAGCCGGTGTGTTTTTAGTAGCAAGATTATTTCCGGTATTTAGCATCTCGCCGATAGTATTGCAATTGGTAACTGTAGTTGGGGTAGTATCTGCCGTTTTTGCTGCGGTGGTAGCATGTACACAAACCGATATCAAAAGAGTGTTGGCTTATTCTACCATGTCGCAAATTGGTTTCATGTTATTTGCTTTAGGTGTATCGGGGCCATCGGGTACCGAAAGTTTGGGTTATACCGCATCTCTATTTCACTTGTTTACACATGCTATGTTTAAGGCCTTATTATTCTTAGGTGCCGGCGCAGTGATACATTTTATTCATAGCAATGAAATGAAAGATATGGGTGGTTTGCGTAAGTATCTTCCGGTAACGCATATTACTTTTTTAATTGCCTGCTTAGCCATTGCGGGTGTTCCTCCATTTGCCGGATTTTTTAGTAAGGAAGCCATTTTATTAGCGGCTTATGAAAATCAACCTTGGGTATATTGGGTAGCATTATCTACATCGGGCTTAACTGCTTTTTATATGTTTAGGTTATACTTCAGTATTTTCTGGAATAAAAATGCCGAAGTGCATCATGCGCATCATGGCGAAGGCGGATTGGCCATGGTAATTCCAATGGTGATACTTTCAATTGGTGCTTTGTTTGCCGGCTTTATTCATTTTGGCGATTATGTTACAGCAGATGGAGCGGTTTTAGAAAATCATTTTCATTTAATGTTTTCCATTGCACCGGTGTTGATTGGAGTAACCGGTATTGCTATTGCTTGGGTGATGTATAAAAAGGCATCGGCATTACCCGATAAATTGGCAGCAGGTTTTGGAGGTTTATATAAATCGGCTTCTAAGAAGTTTTATTTCGATGAAATGTACCAGTTTGTTACCCATAAAATCATTTTCAATTGTATTGGTAGGCCTGCAGCATGGTTCGATAAAAACATTGTAGATGGTATGGTTAATTTAACTGGCAATAGTGTACGTCAATTATCCGAAACCATTAAAACGGTTCAATCGGGTAAAGTGCAGGTGTATGCGATGTATTTTTTAGCAGGTGTTTTAGCGCTTGCGGTGTTGTTTTTGTATTGGTGGAAATAATATTCGCCGTGAAGATTAAATAACGGTAGACTTAAAAATAATATAGATGAATCTTTTAGTACTCATATTCATTCCTTTAATCACAGCATTATTGATATTGCTGATGCGCAATGTGCAAATGATTAAACTTACCGCATTGGCCGGCAGTGTTGTTCAACTTGTATTGGTACTTTGGTTGTACTTTTCTTTCACACAAGATCGAGCATTGGGTAATACCAATGCGTTATTGTATGAGATGCGCTACCAATGGTTTCCGGCATTGAATATTAGTTTTCATATTGGGGTAGATGGTATTGCCGTAGCCATGATGTTGTTAACTGCATTTGTAGTTATTGCAGGTGTTTTAGTATCCTGGAATGTAGAAAAACAACCTCGAGATTTTTTCTTTCAATTGATTTTATTGAGCATGGGTGCGTATGGATTTTTTATGTCGCTCGATTTATTTGTTATGTTCTTCTTCCTCGAAATAGCCGTAATACCAAAATATTTATTGATTGGTATTTGGGGTAGTGGTAAGAAAGAATATGCAGCCAATAAATTAGCCTTAATGTTAATGGGCGGCTCGGCATTGGTGTTAGTAGGTTTGTTGGGCATTTACTTTGCCAATCCTGTACATAGTTTTGATATGGTTGATTTAGCCACAGCACATATTGCGGTAGATGTACAAAAAATATTTTTCCCTTTATTGTTTGTAGGCTTTGGTGTATTTACTGCATTGTTTCCATTTCATACATGGGTACCCGATGGTCACTCTTCGGCACCAACAGCGGGGTCGATGTTTTTGGCAGGCATTTCTATGAAATTGGGTGGATATGGATGTTTAAGAGTAGCCGCTTACCTCATGCCCGAAGGCGCTATGATGTATGCCGATATTATTATTGTTCTTTCTTCCATTGCAATATTATATGGAGCCTTTGCTACCATGATGCAGAAGGATTTGAAATACATTAATGCATATTCTTCCGTGAGCCATTGTGGTTTTGTGATATTGGGTATTGCCATGCTTACCCGTACATCAATGACCGGAGCTGTTATGCAAATGGTTTCTCATGGATTGATGACAGCCCTTTTCTTCGCTGTTATTGGCATGATTTACGAACGTACCCATACACGCCAAGTAGATGAAATGGGCGGACTCATGAAAGTAATGCCATTTGCTACAACGATGTTGTTTTTAGCGGGTTTATGTTCATTGGGCTTGCCGGGCTTAAGTGGGTTTGTTTCTGAAATGACCATCATGGTAGGTTCATGGGAACATCCGGATGCATTTCATAGGATAGCTGTAATTGCAACGGGTATGTCGATTGTAGTGACGGCCGTTTATATATTAAGGGCAATAGGAAAAACAGCAATGGGACCATTAAAAGCCGAGTTTGCGAATTTGACAGATGTGCGTTGGAATGAACGTTTGGCTGCAATGATTTTAATGGCCGGAATTATAGTAATAGGTATGATGCCTTCTTGGCTAACTGCGTTAATTACGCCGGGGATAGATCATATGATGAAAAAAGGATAAAATTTTTGATTATAGTTTTTTACAGTTGGTTGGTTTAGCTATCGAAAAGAATCGTGTAGCGGAATAGATAAGCCACATCATGCATTATTGATAAATTATTATGCTGAACGAATTATTATTATTGATGAAAACGGAATTGCTGATTACAGCAATACTTTTCATAGTGTTGTTCATGAAGTTGAGCGGCAAAATGAAAAATGCACAACTGCTGCCCGTAATACAAGTATTGTTGTTGCTTAACCTTGTTGGCGGATTTTTAGGTTCGGCAGAAGGCAGTTTGTTTGGCAACATGTACAGCACAAACGCTTTAATAAATGTTGAAAAATCGATTTTGAATTTAGGTGTTTACCTTATTTCATTGTTATTCAGCAGTTGGTTTTTAAAGCAAGATCATTTGCCCGAATTTTTCATTCTATTGTTATCTGCTTTATTAGGAATGGATTTATTAATCTCTTCTGGAAATTTATTGATGTTTTATTTGTCGTTAGAATTGGCCACTATTCCGGTAGCAGCAATGGTGAATTTTGAATTGCGTAAATCGGCTTCATCAGAAGCAGCCATGAAAATGATTTTATCTTCTGCATTTTCATCGGGTATATTATTGTTTGGCATTTCATTGATTTATGGTGCTTGTGGTACCATCAGCTTTGCAGAATTACCATTACAATTAGAAACCGGAGGCTCGCTAACCATATTAGCTTTTGTATTTTTAGTAGCTGCTTTTGCATTTAAATTATCTATCGTGCCATTTCATTTTTGGACGGCAGATGTTTACGAAGGCGCGCCCATGGCAGTGGCGGCTTTTTTATCCGTTATTTCGAAAGGCTCTGTAGCATTTATTTTTATTACTGCATTGTATAAAGTTTTTCAACCGTTGCATGAAGTATGGTATATGATGATTATGATATTATCGGTTGCCACCATGTTAATGGGTAATTTATTTGCATTACGACAAAACAATATTAAACGCTTCTTGGCTTTTTCATCCATTGCACAAGTAGGTTTTATATTAGTTGGTTTAAGTAGTAATTCTCCACAAGGTATTGCGGCAATTGTATTCTTTATATTGGTGTATGTGTTTTCGAATCTTGCAGCATTTGGTGTTGCGGGTGTTGTTTCTGATGCCAGTGATAAAGAAGGCATTGATCAATATAAAGGGTTATATCAAACCAATCCGATGTTGAGTTGGATATTAGCTATTGCGCTTTTTTCATTAGCCGGTATTCCGCCAACAGCAGGTTTTTTTGGTAAGATGTTTTTAATTACAGCTGGTGCATCAGCGGGCAATTATATTTTTATCACTATAGCAGCTTTAAACATGATTGTTTCCTTGTATTATTATTTAAAAGTAGTACGGGCTATGTTCATGGATAAGCAAGAAACGCCTATTGCAAAAATTGCAGTACATCCATTTACGCAATTTGCATTATACCTCTGTGCGGCAGGTATAATTGTTACCGGCGTATTCAGTTGGATATACGATTATATTGTTCAAGTTGCACAATAGTAGATTCTTTAAAAAAGCGCATTTATTTTATTATTATGGCTATCAATAAAAATCATGAATTTGAAGAACTCGATGGAGTGAAATGTGGTATTGTAGAAAAGAATGTGTCGCCTGAAAGAGTAGAGTTCTTAAAAAAAATATTATCCTTTAATGGATATACTGTAGTAGTGGTAGCTTCACCTCCACCTAAAGTTGCTGCAGCAAAACCTGCTCCAGTAACAGATGCAACTGCAGAAGCTGCAGCTCCACCTCCTCCTGCTCCAACAACTTTTACTGTTGGCGTAACTGATTATACTTTTAATACCATCAATGCTATATATGGCAGAATGTTGAAGATGCCCAATGGCAGTTTTGTAACACGTGCTTATTGGTATCAAGAGTTGCCGGTGAACAACGATGAAGTGCCGTATTATGAAGCTTAATTTTTTATTTACCAGATATATAAAAGGAGTTGACATGGTATCAACTCCTTTTTCTTTGAATTAGTTTTAAATGATATTAGTTTGCTTTTCTTTTCAATTTTGCCAATGGAGCCATTCTAGCTTTAAACAATTGTAAAGTATCTCCACTAATTAAATAACTGTCGGCTGTATTCAATGCTAAAAAGAAAGCGGTTTCTTTTTCCATTCTTTCACCTTGGCACATCATTAAAGTAGAGGCTACTGTGAATTTAATGCGATTATTGTCTTCTAGTTTATAACTGCCCATCATGGTATTGCAACCTCCAAATCCTTG
The DNA here is from genome assembly GCA_049314655.1 of Ferruginibacter sp. Classification (GTDB taxonomy): domain Bacteria; phylum Bacteroidota; class Bacteroidia; order Chitinophagales; family Chitinophagaceae; genus Ferruginibacter. The sequence goes on from JBMOEQ010000017.1 coordinate 26,257, forward strand.
AACTTTTGATCCGTCTTTAATCAATTTAATATGAATTTCTTTAGCGTCTGCCGGTGTAGTTACTGGCTTACCCATGGTTTCAATTAATGCCCAATAATTATCTTCTAATGTAGTGGTTGCCGGTGATGTTGCTTTTTGAGTTGCTGTACATCCAATTAAAAAAGCAAATAGTATAACTGCTGTAAATAAAGTGATTGTTTTCATGATGCTGTTTTTGTTTTAAATGTACTATTTATTTGATGGAAAAATCCTAATCTGGGTTTAATAACATTCCTTTATCAAGAAAAGCCTGATGAGAAAATAAAAAAAGCACCGTGTTTTATAACGG
>JBMOEQ010000018.1:0-26583 GCA_049314655.1 Ferruginibacter sp.
TATTGCCGTTGCCGTATATGATATTCTGAATTGATAATTGCCCGGTGCCAGTTCCAGTTGCGCATTCAGTACCGTAACCGATAGCAACGTTATAATGTCCTGTAGATTGAGTTTGCCCTGCGGATGATCCTATAAAAACATTAAATGAACCTGTGCTATTGTTTGGTGTTGCAGAATGACCAATTGACACATTATCTGTTGGATTTTGAAAAATACCATCTGCTAATGATGAAGTATAATTGCCAATAGCAATGTTTCTATTTCCTGATTTATCCATTAGTGCATTCTTACCAATCGCAATACTGTTTGAGTTAGACCAACTAGTGGCAAGACCTGAATAGGGTGTAGCCATAGAACTGTCACCAATAGCGATATTCATTGAATCTTGGTTGCCAATTTGTGTTCCATTTAAACCCCTTCCTGCTGAAACACCAATGGCTATATTACCTGTACTACCTGTGTTACGTAATGCATGTTGACCAATAGCAATATTTCTACTAAACAATGCAAAACCATTAGAAGCAACACCCAATAATGCACTGGTGCCAATAGCTACATTATAGCTTCGGTGCAATCCAAAACTACTACTACTAAAACCAGCACCAGCACCTATAAATACATTGTTAGAATCAGCAACTCTCACCCCAGCCATAGCACCATATCCAATTGCAGTATTACCAATTCCTCTAACTGTTTCATTGTTCATTGCTGTTAAACCAAAAGAAGTGTTGCGTGTAATACCACTACTGTCTAAAAATCCTGCAATTTGTCCATTAACTCTGAAACGAAGTGCGGCTAAATCAGATGTCCCAATATAATTTGCACCTGAATTTGTGCCACTTGTTCCTGTTAAACCCCATCCACTTCCACCACCGCCACCACTTGCAGCAATTGTGATGTTCGGAAAAGTACCGCTTAATGTAATGTTTGCACCTGCAACTAATCTTGCTCTAACATTTGCGGTATCACTTATATTCAACTTCAATGCATTACTCATCGTTACTGCTCCAATTCTTAAATTATGTGCTGCAATACTATCAGCATATGTCACACTGCTTGGTGTAACCCAATCAGCTCCACCATTTGCATCACTGGTTAAAACTTTTCCAGCTCCTTGCCTTCCTGTTACAAATTTTAATCCACCAACAATATGAAGTATAGAGTCAGGTATTAAACTGCCAATTCCAACTTTACCATTCTTCAGCACTGTAATTGCATTCGATCTATTAACACTAGATTTCCCATTTCCAAGTTGAAATAAACGATCATTTACTGTACCATTTGGAGCATCAGTAACATCATTAAATGTTCCTATAGATATGCTACTAGTAGAAGTTGACGTAACCTGATCACCAATAGCCATAGAATTATTTCCATTGGCATAAGAACTATATCCCATCGCAATACTATAGGAACCAATTGATGAACTTCCATAACCAATAGATGTTGAGAATAAACCTTGAGCTGAACCATTAGACAAAGCTGAAGAACCTTCCGCATTTGCAAGACCATTGCCACCAGCAAAAGAAAATGCACCGTAAGATGTTGAATTACCTAATGCAACAGAACAATAACCGGTTGCTTTAGAAAACTCTCCTTGTGCAAATGAAAACTGTCCAACTGTACCTAGTGAAGTTGTATTTGGCCAGTACCCAACTCTAAAAGCAGATTTTGCTGAATCCCAAAACAATTGTGAACCGGAGCCATAAAATGAACTCCGTATTCCAATTTCATCAACCATAACTGAATTATTGGGAATATTGATTAAGCCGTTGTTAGCAACAATAGTTCTGCTACCTAAAGCAACTCTATCATCAACATATTTTTTTGTAACCAGTTTTTGGTTATCCGATAAAGACAAAGAACCTGATGGAACAATCTGCGAAACTTGTACTGTAGATAATTTAAAGTACTGAGTTGCTTCAACCCTTTTTGCGCGTACCAATGCCGGGATGTTTTGGCAATTAGCGTTTAAAAAATGTGCACTAAACAAAAGTGTCACGAGAAAAAATTTAAAAATCGATTTCATTATAAAGCGATGTTTGTATAGATTATTAAAAATGAAAGTCTGCTTGTAACATTTATACCGCCAACATATAAATTGATAGCTTCTGGTAAGAAAACTGATACCGGTAATGGTGTAATTTCTCCTGGTTCAAAAACTGTTTCAGGGAATATAGATTCTTGACTTGCTGCTGATCCAAGGCTATTCGTAGCACCATTTACACTTTTAACTAGTATATGTGTAATAAGAATATTAGCTGGTAAGCTTTTATTAGTAGCACCTCTTTGGCTAACATTAAATGCTAAATAATTGCTTGATCCAACATAGCCGGTACCGGCGCCTGAACCATCATTATATGTTACAACTTCAAAAGCCATTATTCTTACGAGTTAAAAAAAAAATGTAAAACCGGTTAATAATAAAAGACCAACAGCTCCAGAGGATTTACCGGGGTTTTCTGCTAAATATTTTTTAGCATCATTAACATACTTCATTGCACGATTAATAATCCCTTTTCGATCTCCCTCATTTTTCAAAAAAACATTGGTTGAGTAGTACAAACGTTTTTCTGCAAGTTTTATATAATAAAAAGCAGGACTAGAGTTAATTGTACTAATTTCTTTATCGGTATAAAGTGCTTTAGCTCCTGGTGCTAATGGATCAGTATTGTTTAAAGCTGCATGCAAAATTTTTCTCCATCCACCATGCTGTGTACTCATATCAACTAAAAGCTTTGCAACTTTTAAATTTTGTATATCATTTACACGAACATCCTTCCAGTACCCACGATAAAAAGATTTCGTTAACTCTTCAAGCTGCGGATATATATTGTAAAAAGTTTGTCCACGTTTTTTATTAGATACCTTATCAACTAGTGGCCAACCTCTCCATAACGGCCAGGCTTTACGCCAAATGCCGTTATAAGTTTCTGCTCCCTGATCATTGGGATTATAACCCAATTCATTTTGCATTACACTTTGGAATAAGGCTTCAAAATTGTTCATATTGTTTCCGGGAATTTTTGAGTGCGTTTAACAAAAGCCACTTGCATTTTACGACTGAATGCAAGATTGCCATGCTTATTTCTCTTTGTTAGATAATAACTAATTCGGCCACGATATAAAAGCTGATAAAACAATTGTGGATAAGCATTAATAACACGTATAACAGCCGGAGTTAGTTTAGTTTGATTTGTTGGAGTTGTATTTTGAATAGACAAAACAGCGTTGTTAATTACACGAATAGCATCATTTTGCTTATGTACAAAAAAATCATAAATAAAATTTGCAATTCTTTGGTCTGCGATATGATCGCCCATCATTAAAAGCCAAAAATTATCTTTATAAAAACTGGCAACTTGAGTGGCAAGTTCAGCATCTGAAAAAACTTTATATCGTGGAATAGGTTTTCCGCCAAAATATTTTTGACGTAATTTTTCAAGCGTTACGAAGCCAGGCCATTTAGGATAAAACTTCTTAGTAATGCCTGCATAAGTCCAACCTGCAGTAGGATCATTCCAGAAGCCACCTTCTAAATCTTTTGTAAGACCTTTTGATATTGAAAAGTTTGCCATTACTGGATATTTGATTTAATAATTATTAACCTAGGATCTCTATCAGGATTAGGTACCACAACGTTAACCGGTGGTTTAACACCTCCAACAGGAGTAGAAGCTACTGCAGCATTAACGGCATCAAACTCAATTTTATGCTTACTGTCATAACCAACATCAGGATGCATATCCGGACCTTTAAAAGTTTCTCTTGGTTTAAGCACGATGGCGCCATCAATAGTTACATTAACGTTGCCAGCATTAAAAAAAGAATATTGCGCACAACCTCGAGCTGTCCAGTTGGCAGTTTCTTGAATTAAATCAAAACTCACTATTGCTTTATATTTCGACATATTACTGTTTTGAGTTTGATGGAACTAATTTGCTAACAACAACGGCTGCAAGACCAATCAAAAAGATATCTTGTACTTTACCCAAGAAACCTCCACTTGCTGTATCTGCAGCATTTGCATCTGCTTGCTTACTGTTATCTTCATTGTTTTGATCAATGATACCAGAACCTTGATTTTTGATAGTATTATAAGCTTCTTGACTTATTTTACCACTTTGTAAATCTTGTGCTGCAGCTTTAATAGTTTGCAAAACATTATAGTTAGAGTCGAGCCTATTTTTTTGCATGTCAACCTCTTTTTTATAATCGAGGTATTTTATTCCAACAACAATTGCTGCAGCTGATATTAAACCAACAACCCAAACAATAACAGGAATAGCAGGTAAAAAACCAACACCAGAAATTTTATTTGCAGCAATACTTTTAGTTTCAACAAAAAAACTTGGAGGTAATTTTCGTTTAAACTCATTAATTGTAAATAAGTGTTGAGTAAGGGCTAAACCAAACTGAGCCTTCTGTTTACTATTCAAATTCAATTTACTAATAGCAGCAAGTTCTCTGGCATTTCTTTGAGCTTTAGCAACAAATTCTAAACAAGATTTTTCAACTGCAGCTGCTGCTTGCATTTGCTGAAACACTTTAAAATCACTCGTATAATCCATGAGCATATACATCTCTCGTGGATTGTACCTAAAATACTTCCTGGTACCATTCAGCATAAAGGAAGCATTAAAAGAATGGCTCTGCAAGTATACATACGGATTACCATCATATTCCATAATGGTTTGTAATACTGTTGGCTCTAAAATAATATTAGAGATAATCGGATTTTTTACCGTGTCAAAATATTCTTTTTTTCCAGTAACTGATCTACCTGCAGTAAGCTCTAAATGCGAATTATAAATGAGAATTTTATTGCCAGCTGGTTTAGGTGCTGTAAGTGTAAAATTTACAACTGGAAGCGTAATAGATTTACCAAAAACCACTTTAGTGCCAACAACCCAACGTTGAACATTTTTGATTTTCTGCTGTGAATTATAAGCTGCTATAAGTGCTGTAAAAATCATGCGCTTTTCAATTTGTGAATTGCCAGTTTAAATACAAAAGGTTTTTTATCCTTTAGGATGGCCAACCTTTCTAATTGATCAACGATATCACCATTGTCTTTACTAAGTGTATCAATTGATTTGAGAACTTTAGCTTTGTCTTCATCAGACAATGCATTGAAATAAGGAGTGTCCATGTTAAAAAGAATCTAAGGATGAAACGGCCATTTGAAAAGTATCGGGATCCTTATCTTTTAAGTCGGCCAATTTTTCCAATTGTTTTAAAAAATCTGGATTGTTGTTGGAAAGTCGAACCATAATATTTTCAAACTTTTCATCATCAGTACCTTCAATGGTTGCTGTGCCACTTACAGACTGAACTGTACTCTCTGGTAAAGCATTTTTAGGACCAAGTATGGTATCTTTTACTAAACCAATAAACTCTTTGCCTTGAGGTGTTTTGATGATGGCAGAATAAGCCAGTGATCCAATAGTTAAGATGCCACGATTTAAGCCGGAATCTGCTTCTGCTGCAGCTTTTTTAAGTGCTAAATTTTCAGCTTTTAAACTTTCAAATTCAGCTTCTTTTTTTCTTTTTTCTTCAAGCTTTTCAAGTTTTGCCTCAATGGCTTGTTCAAAATTATCCGGTGTAACTGCTCCAAATCCTTCAATGTGAAAACCACCGAAACCTCCAACTGCTGCATCACGAATAGTACCTTCAACTTCTATCAATGTATCAATACCACCTTTTTTAGTATTTGCATTTTGATAAGCAACGAACAAATATCTTCCAGGACTAAGCCGATTGAGTGCAGTACGTAAATCTGACATAGAATCTTCTAGTCCTAGGTTTTCAATATCAAAATCAACTGTTGCAACATAGCTACCGTTTGCACGTTTATTCCCTGATTCAAAAATTCGCCAATAGGGTGATTTATGACTCCTCGCTAATTCGATGATATTATCACGGCCAACAATTGCCATACGTGGGTGTGTTTTAAAGGTGCGTATTAATCTTCTTCTACCAACTCTCCAATACCATTTACATTATGCTTTGTAGCATCAAACTCTTCATAGAAAAGTGTTACAACAATAGCATAAGCATCTGCAGGAATTACCAAATTAGCCGCATTGGGCAATAGGATAGAAGATGCTCTTACAGAGATCATTCTTGGTTTAAAAAACAAAATGAAATTTTGATTTTTAAAGAATGTTTCTATTGGAAGATTGGCATTGTACTTTTGGTTTTTACCATCGGCCAAAGTGATGAAACCTTGTTTAAGCTCGGCATCCGGAAGCATTGTTCTAGACTGCGGACTTTTTACCAAATCGGCTGTATGGATGCATACACCATGCACCAGTACTTTATCCAATACAGTTTCGGAATCACCGAACTTGTATTCACGAACTTTATTATTAAGAATTGGCAATTCAATTGTTTCTGAACGGCCTAAAATTTTAAGTTGACTACCCATAACCAAGTTTTAAAAAAGGCCGCTCTGCTTCAACAGAGCAGCCTTTTGTTTTAAAAATTACTTGCAAAAATTGTTTACTCGTTGGCAGAACCACCGGAAATAAGCAAGCCATGGCAATATAAAACTGCACGGTGCTCAAAACCTTCATCTGCTGTACCACCAGCCCAAGCAGCATGTGAAGGGTACACAATTTCCAACTCGTTTTTACCAGAACCATCCAACTCAATGTGTGGAGTTAATGGCGACAAAATGCTTTTCAAATTGCTTTGATCGCGATTGCCATTACCAGACTGTTGAGTTTCCGGAACTTTCAAAAAGCGTTGCGTATCTAATGCAACAACAAACTTGGTGTTATTGATTTGGATAGATAACTCACCATTGTATATGCTTTCTAAATCTGGAGCTGCTGCACCAAACAAAATTGCATTCGGGTAAGCTACTAAACGACCATTACTTTTACCAATACCTTGCTTTACCAATAGCAAACCGATTTCAGTAATAACGAACATGTCGTTACGATCTAAACGGCGCTCGGCTGGAGCTTGAGTGGTACCATCACCAACATAAGTTTTAAAAACAAGCTTATTGTTGTTGTTAGAAATCACAGTTTCCAGTCGTAAATACGATTGTGTAATATTCTTACCTGCATACTTTGGATTGGTTTTGTAAGCCATTACAGCACCTCGTGCACGTTCTGTATTGATAACTTGAACGCCTGCACTACCGCTACCGGTAGAAGCACCAGGAGCACCGATATATTCACCGATTGCCATAAAAGGAATAGTCACATATCCCATTGATGTTAAAAGATAAAAACCGGTTTCAACTGTTGATACACATAAAGTGGTAACTAAAGGTTCTGTGTTAAATGCCGCAACAATACCTGTTGAAAGTAAGGCGGTCGTTAAAAATAGTGTTACTAATAAAATGAAATTTTTCATTTGATTTTTCTTTGAAAAATGATTGATTACGTTTAAAATTCTTTATCCGAATACGGGCTGAAATCTACTAATTAGAAGTTCCTGCAACAGGCGTATCTATATCAGTACCGGTTACTACATAACCTGAAATTGGATCGTCCATATCTGTTCCGGAAACTCCAGGAACTTTAAGTGCACGTGCCAATGATACAGCAGCTTCAGAACACATTCCGTTTGCGAAATCTGTTATAAAGCCTTGTTTTTTCTCGCCAAGGAATGCAGGCAATAAAGCCCCAACTCCTAAACGAATACCCGCATTAATTACCGGAGTGGCTTTGCCTTTGCTCCAGTTGTTGATTGTGCCACCCAAATAATTGGAAGCAACACTACCACCAGCCATCACACCTGCGGACTTCAGGCGATCGGCTACTTTTTTAAAATTAATTTTTGTCATTTTTTTAAAATGCTTGTGAATGATGAGATGAAAGTAGAAGTGGTTAAGTGCAACCTATTCTACCCTTATTTTCTTTTTCTGGTACCGCTCATACGGCGGAGTTGGTTTTGCAATTTTGCCAGCTGTGCTTTTTTACGCTTTGCAGTTTTCTCAGCACTTGCTTTCTTTTTAATTGCAGAAATTTTTGTTCTGGTGCTTTTAATTTGACGATCTATGGCGCCAATACCAGATACTTTTTTCCTTGCCATTTTTTTGTATTTAAAGTGATAGAATAAATATTTAACAGTTGCAAACTCCTGCACCGGTACCACCGCCTTTACGCTCTAACAATTCCAAATTTTCACCGGTAGGATCTACAACGGACATTTTTATATTACGAGCAATCTTAGTACTATCAGCTTCAGTAATCGGTTCAAAACCTTCCTCTACTTCCTCTACAATTTCACGCACTTGTTTCTGATTGAGGTAAGGCAATTGCTGCTTAATGGTTTTTTCTGCAGTAGCTGTATCTGCATTATTTTCAATAAGGTTTGTTGCAACATCTTTAACCTGTTCTTTTTGTTGGTTATTGATATTGCTGTAATCTTCACCCAACTCTTCGAACTTAAATGCATTACCACTATCTGCTTCAATATCCGGTAGGTCAGCAGCTGTTAAGCTTACCCCTTCTTTTTTACCACCGAGCTTTGATATCAACCAACCAATAGCATCTATAATTGCACCGATGATATTTCCGCTGGCAGCTTTAGTAGCAACATCAAGTACAGATTTTTTTGGAGCACTTGTATCTTGTTGAATCGGTGCTTCAGAAGCTAATCCATTTGGATCTAGTGTTTCAATAGTACCAGGCGTAATGAGTACTTTTGCTTTGCCTTTATTTTTAGGATTAGCTTTTTGACGGTTGATAAGCTGTTTTGTTTTTTTAGGTTTACCGATACCTTTAATTGCAACTTTAGGAATTGCCTTAGCCAAATAAGCTTCAGGACTCATGCGGTAATTTTTGGTAAGCTTATTCCTTATAATGGCCATGAAATGTTTTTCTTTCATGCCAATTTTTTTAACAATAAAATTTTTAAACTTCTCCGATTTTTTACGCTTTGCTTTCATCTTATCGGGCAAAACTTTTTCATCGGCAAAGAGGTATAAAAATGCAGGTGCAGCTTTTGGCAAATAAATTTCCATCGCTCCTTTAGCAATTAAACGAAGCGGAGCAGTAACAACTTTAGTTACAGCTTTCAAACCTTTTTTAATGCCCTTGCCAATTTTTTGTAAGAATTTACCAGCGCCTGTTTTTTTGCCTTTAGCTTTCGCTTTACCAATCAAGTGTTCACCAATTCCAGAAATGTAATCTGGATTATCAATATTGGCCAAGGCCTGGTCAATAACACCAATAGCACGATCGTAATGATCTATTTGCCAATTATACGGACCACCAACAGCAGCACTGTTCATTTTCTCAATTTCAAGCCTTTGTTTTGTCAGCAATAAATCCAATTCACCTTCGGTAAGTTCATCAATTGGTTTAGGTAAACGTAACTCACCGGGTACATGCGCCTGTGGTTTAATTGCTCTTACTGCTCCGAGATATGATATTCTTGTCATAAGATGATCAACTTTAAAGCTGAATAGTTTTTGTGTATTGAAAGGACCTTCCCATACACTGTCCATTATAATTTCTTTGCCATTTTTTAAGGGAACAAATATGTACACATGTGTTGGTGTACTATCATGGCTATCGTATGAAGCAAAACGGTAACCATATCCAATTCCCAAATTTTTTAAACAGGAAGCTGTAAATAAGCTGAAGCTTTTACAGTCGCCTTTTTTTTCTGCCCATAAACGACCAGGGCTTTTAATGATCTGTTGACCACGAGGATCAACTACATAAGGAATTTGTGATTTAACAAATGCCCAAATATTTTTACAGGTTTCAAAAACATCTTTTCCTTTTAATGTAGGTGCAAATGTTTCTGTATACCATGCTCCTTTTTTATCTGCGTATAAAACGGTTTCAATAATATCCTTAGTTACACCAACAGGATAACGAATACTATCATCCGTTTTTCTTGGCGGTTTAATGAGGTGTGTTTTATACATTGTACAGAACTAGATTACTTCAGGATATTCTTCTGTTTCGCTAGGTTTACTACTGCTATCATAAAAGGCATTGTTTTGAGTACAACTCAATTGTTGATTAAAACAATTAGCCAATTCAACAGCATTTTTCTTTTTCCAGTGTTTGCTTTTAAAACCTGTTTGAGGCTTATACACATAATATCCATTGGCATCAGCGCATATATGTACTACACGAGCTTTACCATCGTGTCCACTCTCAACCGGAACAAAAAGTTTTGACATAAATTTTATTTTAGCTATAGTTTAAAAAGCCAACACATTTGCAGTTTGTTGCTGCTGGTGTATCTGCTTCAAAAAATTTTGGATGATTAAATTGATGTGGTGTAGGTGTTTTAACTTTAGCCCAACGTTCTCCAATACCTGAAATACTTACAGTACGCTTAACCGGTAAATCGAAAAATCCAGTTTTTATGATGCCATCAATTTGAATGGACTCCAATTTTTGTTTATTGAAAATTTGACGAACCAATTGAATGGCACTAACACGAGCAGAAACTTGAATAGTTTGTGTTTCTTCGCCAGCGATATTAATTGGCTTTGCAGCTTTGAAGCTTGCCAATACGTTATTACCTGCAGTAATTTGGCCTAAGAAATCATTTACCGGTATACTTGTACGATTTGGGTTGTATACAGAAATAGAAAAAATAATTTCAGGTTGAAGAATATTATTGATTCTAAATTTTAAACCAGAAATAGAATATTGTAAAAACTTGATGGTATTGTTAAGCTGCCACGATCTGTACGTAACATAGCCAACTAAACCCAATCCCAATCCAACTAATAGTTTACCCTTCATCTGAATTGTTTTTTTTAAAGCGATTAATCAGTAGTTTAACACCTTCTCCAATTATACTACCAACTAAAGCGTACAATGCCATTTCTATCGTATTAACCAAAGTGATGTTGAGCAAGTATGCTACTACTGCTCCAGTGCCACCACCGAGTGTTGTTAAATCTTTAAAGTCCATACGATTTTGTACACTAAATAACGATGCTTTAAAAACCAGTCTGAATGAATTGAATAAAATGAAAAAATTGAAGTGAAATGATAGGCTACAATTCTAAAAACTCCATGATAGCAATAAAATCTAAACCATAATAAGTACAGTACTCTTCAATGGTAAGTGCTTGATGATCTTGTTTGCCCAAAACATCTTTTACGAGTTTAATTTTTCTGCTGGCTGTTGCAGATGAGCATCCATTAATACGAATAATATCTTTTGGATAAACGATAAGCCGATCAAACTTAATTTTTAATTTTTGTGTCATAAAAAATGGGCAATGAACGGAAACGATTTTTAAAAAAACGAACAATGTACGGATGTAAAAAGGCTAAAACATAATACGGATAAGCAATAGCGATGATTTTTAGAATTTTCTGTATGTACGGAAACATTAGCCGCAATGAACAGAAACAGTATACATATCGGGGAGGTGCATTTGCAAGTGCATAGCAGTTGCTTTTGAGATAAAATAACAGCTTATTTCGAATAGAAATTCGAACAAACAAAACTATTATACAATAAAAAAAAGCAAGCATATACACAGGATTGTGTAATGCTTGCTACTACGACACTAAAATAAGAAATTATTTTTTCTTTACAACATATCAAGTAATGCTTTGTCAAAAAATTCTATCCACTTATTTCGTAAGTGTAGAATATAAAATTGATTGGAGTCAACCGGTGTCGTTAGTAATAAGCGATAAAATAAAATTGACATTACTGGTGTAAACTTCAATCTAATTTTGTGCCCTTGTGTAATGAGTAATTTTTTTTGTAGCATCAATTCTATTTCATCTAATCCGATATGAAATATTTTAAGCATCAAATTTTCCGGTGCAGTTTTTTCTAAATGATCTAGCGAACGTACTTGTGCTGCTTTAAAATATTCTATGCTACCAAAAAAATAATTTAGCATTAATTCAGTTTCGGCCCTGGTGCAAACAAGTGTTATCATTTTATGCAGCAGCTTTTTTATTTTTAGACTTAGCAGCCTTATTACTTGCTTTTATCTCATCAATTTTTTTCTGAAGTGCTGCAATTTTTTTTGTTTTATTGGATGATCTTTTTTCCGCATTAGCTGCATTTAATAAAAGATGTTCATCAACTGTATGTGGTATAAATTCTTGTGCAATAGCAAATAATGCGGCAGCTCTACCATCAGTTTCATAATCTGCAATTTCTTTGTTGTACAATTTACTTGCAAACCATCTTCTTACTAACTGGTTGAATAAATATTCAATTTTATTCCAACCAGTTTTTTCTTTGTTTAACGCATTCAATGATTCTATAAAATACATGAATATACTATTGTACGAATGCTTGCCTGAATCATCTAGTTTTAAAATTGATTCATCTTGCAGCCATTTACGTAAATCGTAACTCTCATGTGCTATGCAAAGTATAGCTGCAATGTGATCGTCTGTAGATAAGATACGCTCATCATCAATTACAAGAAAACTTTTTAAAGCTTCAGGAACAACGCTGTTGTACAAGTTAATTCTATCCAATACGAGCGAACGAGTATAGCGCTCTTCAATGGTGCTCATTTCATTTTTAATTGCTGCAATAGGATCAATAGGTTCAAACGTATTTGTATCGCCATTTTTATGCTTAAGCACAATTTGAACCATTTTGCCTTTAGATGAACCGGCAACAACAAAAGCATTTCTCAATAGATTTTGTTCAACTAAATTTTTATACTCTAGTTCATATTCGGCCGCATCTGATACTTCTCTTTCGTAATCGTCTTTTGTATCTGTTATAAAATCCTGCAGCTCTTCTTCAGTATATGCTTCACCATCATCACTCCAGTGGTCATTTTCTTTTAAATATTCTTCCCAAGTTGGTACAGGTTGTGGTTGTTCATAAATTGTAAACTCCTGATGTGTTTTAAGTACAGGTGCGCCTAAATCTTCAATCATTTCAATTTGTGATTTTATTTCTTTATCAACATGATAACTGTTAGAAATAAAAAATACTGAATCATCACTCTGTATTAAATTTTCTACTTTAGCTTTATATGCTCTAGTCGTTTTGATGTTATAGCAAACTGAATCGGAACACATTGCTTTGGTATTAAATTCAGGGAAAAGCAATTTATTGCAAGCAGAATTATTTTTACAAACAGTACAAGCTCCAGCTTCTTCATAAAGTGTAGGATCTGAAATATCGAAGGTTGCATCATCTAAACTGGTAACACTTTCGCTTAATGCATTTTTTAAGCTCCAATCTTTTATTTCAAAATTTTTATTTTCCATCCATTTATCCGGAAGCTCTAATTCTTTAAGGATTTCATTTTGTTTGGCTTCTGATAAACGACAAATTTTAAATGCAATACCTAAGTTGATTTTCTCGTAAAACAATAAATTTTGAAATTCTGGCAATAGATCGGCAAGCTTAACGCGATTGGCAACATACACAATAGACTTACCAACTTTTAAAGCAATATCCTCAAAGCTTTGTGTTTCGTGCAATGATTTAAACGATATCGCTTCTTCAATTGGTGTAACATTAGACCGTTGTAAATTTTCGATGATTTGCATATCCAATACTCCTTCATTGGATAAATCTTTGATTACTGCAGGTATGGTATCTAAACCTGCTGCAACTGATGCCCGGTACCGGCGTTCGCCAAACACAATCATATAGCCTTTTTTATGTGGCCTAACAAGTATAGAGCTTATTACGCCGTTTTTTTTAACGGATGCTGTAAGATCATCCATATCATGCTCGTTGTAGTATTTACGCGGCTGATTTGGATCTGGAACGATTTTTTTTAGTGGGAGTAGTTGGTAATTTGACATGTTGACTTGATTTTTTTGATTTAATAATTGGTGTTGTTTTTTTGGAAGAAATTCTGGTACCGTATTTAACGAGCACCTGACAGTAATAAATATCGAGCATTGTAACACCGTTGTATGGCTGATAACCTTTAGACAATTGGTGATTAACAAGCTCACTCAATTCAAAAATATTATCTGCATAGGCTATACCGTATGCAGTAATTTTAAGTGTTGGGGTAGAGTGCATTGTTTACTTCTTTTTTAAAATCAATTTCAACTGGCTTTTCTTCGGTAATAAAAAGGATGCCATTTTGAAAAAAATAAAACAGTTCCCGGAAATTGTTTTCTGCAGATATTACCGGATCGTTGCAGTCGGTAATTTCTCCATTGTAATACCTTCTGCATTCAATATTAAATGGCGCGTTATCGCTTTCGCGCATGTATATAACAGCAGATAGCAAACGATTTTTCCAAGTAACTTCCACAAGCTTGATGAGATCGGTGTATCCTTTTTCTTTGTTTAGAATAATGGATTTTGCTTGAGCAAATTTTAACTGTTGATAGGTTACTTGGTGCTCGTTACCGTAGAAGTGTACTTTTTTTTTATCCTTTTTAAACTGTGCGTAGAGCCTAAAACTGAAATAAGGCTTAAGGAAGTGTTTAACATCGCCTTCCTGGGCGGCTCGTTGGTTTGTTTTTTCCACGGAGGGTTGAATTGATTTTTATGAAATTTGCAATTCTAGAAAGTTCTAGAAACATACTAGCCAGATACTTGGAACTAGAGATACTAGAAATCATTTTCAAATCATAAGCTATCCACTTTCTGTAGATAACAATTTATGAATACTGGGGGAGGGGGCGCCCCGGGGCCGGTACGATCGCCATCCGGCGACCGAATCAAGCGATTTTCTTTTTTTCATTTTTTTGAATTTTTGGAAGCTCTGTATGAAATTTAAAAGCGATCTGATCGGTAAGGAACCAAGCGGTGCGTTTTTTTGAAGGCAACCACTTATAAGCTTCACGTGGTCGTTCTTCGCCTGCGATGTACAGACGGGAACGCTCGTTGCTTTCAATGCAGATTTTTTCGATAGATATAAGCTGCATTTTACGCATCACGTTTTTAAGGTAGCTGGCCGATTGAGCGCTTTTATAGCCATGACTTTTTTTAATGCCGGTAACACTACGATTAATGTCTGCACGTAACTGGTGTATTATGCTAAGCAAGGGAGACCCTTCTTTAAACGCATGCTGTTGTAATGAAAGCAATGATTTTTGAAAGTATACTGAATCGTTTTCTAAACGTTTCAGTTCAAATCCATGCTTATCTAACAACTGCAGGAGTTGATTTTTTAGTAAAGGATTTTTACTAGCATAATACGTTAGTGCAGCTAATTGTTTGTGTTGATTGGCGCGAAACTCTTCTGCCCTTAAGAAGTATTGAAAAATTTGTTTACCGGGTAAAGTATCATTGTATTGTATTTTAATGGTGCCAGTATATTCTATTCCAAGAATATCGGCAGCAGTTTCAAATGAGGTAAGCAATAGAGATCGGTTTTTCGAAAGTTCTACTAGCTTCAGCTCTACCATTTCCGCAAGCCGTGCGCGAAATACATTTTCGGTGAGCTTACAGTATGCTAAAAGTTTATTTTTTTGTTTTGTCCAATCGCGGATTACTCCGGATGTTGTTACAGATTTAAGTAAGAAGTAAGTTGCCCAGGTTTTAATGCTACGATTGGTACAATATCTACTGCGTAGCTCTCTATGCGTTACCAATACTTCAGCTGCACCGTTAAGTACGGCCACTGTATTGCTATAGTTCATATCGTGTACAACTGCTGCCACTATGCTTCAATATTTTCTTGTGTAGAAAACCACAAATAAAGTGTAACGCAAATGCAGAACACAATTGTTATAGCATTAACTAAAGTGGCTAGGTTGAGTTTACCCCAAATGATAATTGCCATGATATTGAGTACAGCACATATAATGTTGAACCAAAATAGGCGTGCAAAAAGTTTATCGGAAAAATTGTTATGCATGATGTAAAAAATTGAGCCAAAAAAAAAGACGCATCAGCATCTTTCGATGTTGTGCGTCTTAGTGTTACTTTTTTTTCTTTTTGGTGCGGCTTGAATTTACAAGTTGTGCAATCATAAACTGCACATCTGATTCTGTATATCCTTCACTTGCTTTAAAAGCATCTAAAACATGTTCGTTAACTACAATGTCTGATGGCTTTACTAAAACATTTTTTTTGTGAGAAGGATTTGTTTTGCCGATTCCAAGTTTTTTAGCGTAGCTGAAATTGGAAATATTTATACGGTTACAAGTGCAAATTAGTACATGTGTAGCTTTTGGCAAAATTACAGCTACTTCAAAATAGCCATCTTTTTCAAAAAATCTATAGTATTTCTGTCCTTTGGCTTTAGCTTCTTTACCGTATTTAGCAATTTTTTGTGCGTACTGGTGTAAGAAGGGATGTATACCGGGTTCAGTAGAATGCTTAATGGCTAAATGCTCGGCATGTTCACCATCCCAACAAAGGGGCAAGCGTTTGTTATTTCGGGTAATGATGCCCGATCCTAAGTTTAAACTCATTGTGCGAACCATTTATAGGTGTTCAAATTTTTCTTTTTTGCAGGTAGTGGTACAGGTGTAGCAGCAACCAATCGGTGCCCGGCAATAAAAACTTTTACTTTCATGCGCAGCTTACGGGCTTCTTCTTTAAAAAGAAAGCTGTTGCTGCTATCGGCTTTATCTTGTGCTTTACACATAGCATCAACATCGTTGATGAACTGCTGAAATTTTTGTGCTTCTGTCATGTGATAAAATTTTGATTTTTTAAAATGGCCAGTGAATAGAAATTCTCCGGCGTGTACTATTTACCCTGCAAAAAATGTGTTTTACTAAAAATCTCTAAAATCTTTTTTCAACTTTTCGATGATGTGTAAATCTTCATCGTAACATTCAACCAGTGAAGCAAACTTTTCACTCCAACCACCATCCACTACAATTTTTTTATTTGCACGGATAGAACTGCTTAAGCTTTCTAAACCTTGCCGTATCAATCGTAATTCTTTACGATCAAATACTGAGGATAATTCTTGTACCATGTTTTTGATTTAATTCGTGAATTAAATTGTTCACCATTGCTTCATACATGGCATTTTCGTAATGCTTCATTTTCATAAAGAAAAAACAAGCACGTACCAGGTTTCTAGATTTGCGATGCTGGCTGTACAAATTTTGATAATGCTCGAACATTACTTTGTTGAAGCGTAAGCTTGCCTTAAGGCGATCGTACACAAATACATGTTCGGTAAAAGCATTTGGTGTAGTAGATAAGTTGTGTTGCATGGCTTAGTTAATTTTATGATTAAGTAAAAAGTTAGGCACATCGAGTTGTGTATTACGGCGTGCAGCTTTGTATCTTTTATCCATACGTACAACTGATGCTGTACGGATTAATGTAGAATCGATATCGGTAAGGCGAATGATCCATTCGCGGCCAATTTTTGAGGCAGTAAGTTTTCCATTTTTAATCCAATCGCGGATTGTATCATCTTCAACAGAAAGCAGTTTTGCGGCTTCGCCAATATTTACGCATTGAACTTTAAAGAGCAGGCAACTGGCAGTTTGTTGTTCTACCAGTTGCGCTGCAGTTTGGAGAATGAATAAACGAATCTCCGGGGTAATACCGTTAACTGGCATGTTTACGGTGTTGTTGCTGTTATTGGCTAAGTCTTTTTGCATGAGTGATAAAATTTTGTTAAGTGCTTACAGGCGTTGTTGTTTTATAGCTTTCTTTCGGGGCAATACTTTAGCGTGCCAAAAAATGGCGGCAAGTTTGCACTGAAATAAAAAAATGTAACTTTAAAGGTTAAAGGCAAAAGGGGTTTACAGCTAAATAGCAGCAAACCCCTTTATAACCAAGTGTGAAGCGTGTAAGCCCAACGAGACGGGCGTGTACTGTGTTATTTGTAGTAGCAAGCATTACAGAGTAATGTTGACCGATAACACAATTTTTTTTAAGATCTTTTAGTACTACTCCTCTCGTTGTTTGCTCCCCGCTTCACCGGTTTGCTGATGTAAAAGTTCTAAAAATATTTAGAACCACCAAATAAAAATCTAAAAATTTTTAGAGAACAATGGAAAGCGCAAAAGAAAGAATAAGACAATTCATTGATTATAAGTCAATTACTGTCAATGATTTTTGTAAAAAAAATTTATTGTCTAATAGCTTTTTTAATAATCCAAGTGCTATTGGAGCTGATAAGCTTCTTAAAATTTTTAGAAATTTCCCCGAATTAAACATGGATTGGGTGGTAACCGGCCGTGGTACAATGCTGTATACACCAGTACAAAATACGCCCTCAATTACTGGCCGCAATATTGATGCACAAACCATAAAAAACTATCGAAAAGAAATTGATAAAATCAATAATGATTTACATGAGCTGGTGAATACAATTGAAGGGGAGATAAGGGGGGAGGGGGAGCATACTGATGAAATAAATATTAAACCCTAAATAAAAACTATATGGATAACAAAATCATCAATTTTCACATTTACAGGTATCATTTATTACCAATAGATAAAACGATAAAGCAACTAGAAGTTTTTCCTCAAAAAACTTATACGCATGAGCAACTAAAAAAAAGTAAGAATAAATTTTTCTCCAATATACTAAACAGCTTAGTTGGGAATAAAAACAATCAATATCCATTAAAATTAGAGCACACAGAGAAAAATTATTATCTATTTAAAATTGCTCAAAAGAAGAATACAAAAATTACTCAAAATTTCACTAACAAAAATATACCACATGAGCCTTATTGTTATGTAATTTTCAACAACAACGACACTGTTCAAAAAATAGCTATAAGTGATAACGTTGAAGCATTTAGTACCCCAGAGACAGTAAAGAATATTTTAAAAAAAGTATTTAAAAGAGATTTAGAAACTTATGGATTGAACATAGAGATTGAACAAATGTTTGATTCAATAAGCTTTTGGGAATACGTAAAAAAATATGACGATCAAATTACACAAGTAAATTTTAAATTTATAAAACCTAATCTTGCCAATATATCTAAGACTTTACCTGAAGATTTTAAAAAGTTTGCAGACAATGTAAATAGTCATGAAAGTCATATAATTATCAAAGCTCCTGAAAAGGGAACACTTGAAAATATAACAAAAAGAAATCCTGCAGTAAATGGTTTAGTAGAATATTCTGCAAATGGTGCAGGAAGTATAAAGCTGAAAGTTAAAAGTATACGCAAACAATTAAATACAAAAGAAAAACCTCTAACTTTGGAAATTCGAGAGTTAGACATTGAGGGTACACCTGATCAAGTAATTAAACTTTATAAAACGATAGTAGAATAATGTCTGAAATAAAGAACATTTCTTTTATACTTGTAGCATCTGCAATTGTAGTAATGTTTTGTAACTATTTGCAGACTGATTTTTTATTTAAATATTTAACAGACAATTTAATAAGTTTACTTTTAACATTGCTTGCAATTAACACAGCAACACTTGGACTCATTGCATCAAAAATGCAAGATATAGTTGCTGATCAACCAGAGTTTGATTTTAGTAGAACAATAAAAGAAATGAAGCTTTCGCTTCTTGAACAAATCGTATTGATATCATTATCAATAATCATCCTTATTTTACAGGACAGTAAACTTTTTACAATTGTTCACAAAGCAACAATATCAAACATCATTCTTGTTGGAGTTCTAATATACTCAATCAACATTCTTTGGGATACCGGTAAGAGTGTATTTGTTGTAATAGAAGAATTGCAAAAAATGAGAAGGAATAATGGCAAGCAAAATTGATTTGTTGTTACTTCAAATTTAATCCAATTGTCAGATTTAGTCTTAACTATCAAACATTATAGATTCTTTCAAACATCAATGTAATTTTATTCATTAAATCATCTTCATGATTATCCTTATTCAGAAGAATATAAGCACTATGTTTTAACCAAGTGCGATGTTCAAATAACACCGGAGAAATTACTTGTGTGATGACTTTAGTATATAGCCTAAATCGCTTTGTATTTTCTTTGTTTTCATCAGGTAAATTTGAACCAAGAAAACCAAAACTTGCATATGGATTTTTTGAAAGTATACCTTTCATAATCAAGCCAATTGTAGTAAGTACTCGGCTACATTCATTAAAATTTGAAAGCTGATTAAATCTGTCAGGGTAATTTTTCCTTTCTTGTAGACAAAATTTTACAATGAAAATGAAGTAGGAATATTCTTCAACAATTACAATATATCTTTTGCCAGTTTTTCCACGAAATGAGTAATTATGCTCAACATAATTATCAACTCCAATTGTCTTTTTTGAAAAGTTAATTTTAGAAAAACTATAACCTGAACTTAAATCAAACATAGTTACATCCAATAGTTATAAACCGGATTTCTTTCTTTCCATAATTCGTTTTCAGATACTAATCTAAAAACTTTTGACTTACCAGTGGAACTATCTTCATTGTAACTTGTAAGGTGTTTTTTCAACCATTTATTATAGGTTGTTATTGAGGAGGCCAATTTTTGCATTTGGCTTAAAGTATACCTTATTGGCCACGGAGCTTTCTTTAGATTATAAGCAGATATTTTCTTTAAAGCAGGTAATAAAGAATCTAGTTTAGATAAATTTTCTTTAAATTTTAAGTATTCAACATGATTTTTAAAAAGGGGTAAATCTTTTTTCATTTCACGTTGTAACTGCTTCCTCTTAGTATGAAGCCAATAACCTAATAAAAAAACTACGGGCAGTCCAACAACTAATACAAAGCATAAAAGAGCTATTTTACCTAAATGATTTTTTACGCCTTCATATAACCATTCAAGTCCAACAACAGTTTTAGCATTGCTTAAACTACTATCAAAAGTACTATATGATTCAACCGCAAACATGTAGGGAATAGTTTATTTAAAGTTATAACGAAAATTTTAATGATAAGTTATAAACAAATGCAAAAATTTAATTTCTAATAATTTTGCTTTACCAATAAAAATTCCAAATAATCAATTTAAAATCAATCAATAATACAATTTTAATAAAGTAAAATTTATTTATCTTTTACTTTATCAACCAAGAGATTTATATATTTCTTTGCATCGAGTAGATGTTTACTTAACTTTTTATCAGCAACACATAAAAGTCTTCTATAAGTAAAATCAAACTGTACAAAAAAATCATTTTCCGCTTCAGCTAAATTTAAACCAACAGCATAAATATCAAGTAACTTATTCTCAATAACAAGTGATTTTTTATTGATTTCCGAAATATTTAAAATCAGCTCATTTTTAAGCAGATAAATACGGTTATCAGTTTCTATGACATCAAATTTCAAAAACATAATGATTTAGGCAATTACACGGCTCATGCAATTTAGAAAAATAATTTGTAAATCTATTAATCAATATTATTCAAAAGCTATCTTTACGTAAAGAAGCGGTAAGTAGAACACAGAAAAACGAGCCAAAATCAATTAAACTCAAACCTGATAGGAGTTTTAGTAATCCAATCCGGATCACTTAAATTAATCCTGTCTTTACAGGTCTTTGAGTGTAAAACCTTGATAAAACTGGCTTTCAGGGGTATTTTGATACGGTGTTGTTGCTGTTTATTGGCTTCTTTCTTGGCTTTAAAACGAGCCATTAACGAGCCAAAAACACACCGAAATATGTACACACTTAGAACATCACTTCGAGAAAACCGTGTAAATAAGCACGGAGAATCTGTATTGTACTTCATCATTCAAGATGTATGGATCAGTACGGATATAGCTATACCCAAAGCGTACTGGATTAAAGAACATTCTGCAATTAGCCATCATTATCCGCAATTTTATCAAATAAATCCGATTTATTTAAGTTATCGCTCCAGGGCAGAACAATACTTAAGTAATCTCAATATTAATGGTACAGCTTTCAATAGAAAGCAATTTTCAGCATTTGTTTTTAAAGCAAACGATCAGGCCGACAATCCAACCATTGCAGAACTTATAAAAGAATATTGTGCATTAATGAACATAGGATGGGGAAGAACTAAGCATTATACAACACTGAAAAACGATTTTTCGTTATTTATGCCACAGGCTCGGATACAGGATATTGATTTTACAGTAGCAATGAAATTTCAAAATTATTTGAGATTGAGGGTAGAGAGTAAGAACAATGAAAATACCATCATGCGAAAAATGAGGCAGTTAAAAGCTTTAGTACATTTTGCACAAAGAAAAGGACTACTTAAAACTAATACATTGTCCATGGTTAAACTGAAAGAAATCACTGGCAATAAAAATCATTTAACAGCATCAGAGCTTGGATTACTTGAGTTAAAGTACCAGGAGCAATCACTAGATTATTCAGAGCAAACAGTTTTGAGGTATTTTTTATTTTCATGCTATACCGGTCTACGATTTTCGGATATTGTAAAATTGAATGGCGCCAATATCATTAATTCTTGTGTTGTGGCCACTCAAGAAAAAACGAACAAACAGGTAATGATACCACTGATCCCTCAAGCAGTTGAACTTTTATCTACAACCTCACAACTATGCTTTAATACATACGGTAACCAAGTAACCAATAAAATATTGAAACGCATCATTGAGAAAACCGGAATTGAGAAAAAAATTACTTACCACTGCTCGAGGCACACATTTGGAACATTATCTATTTACTGGGGGATCCCGGTTGATATAGTAGCTGATCTACTAGGTGTAGATATCAAGACAGCAAAAATCTATGCAAAGATTGTAGATGAGGTAAAAATAAGGGAAATGCAAAAATGGCATCGAGCTGCAGTATAAAATGATACTACTAGAAATATATATTATATTGTTCATCACAACAATGCTACATGAAAGTGCACATGCAGTCGTTGCTATTTTGTGCAAACTAAAAGTTTCTGCAGTAACCATTTTTTTTACAACAAGTAAATATGCTTTTGAATTTGTTCATAAAAACTTTACGCTATCAATAGGATGGATTCCTTTGGGAGGTTTTATACAAGTCATAGATTGGGAAATGGTTGCAAGGAATAAAAAAATTGCAATTTTATCTGCAGGAATAATGACGAA
Organism: Ferruginibacter sp.; assembly: GCA_049314655.1. Classification (GTDB taxonomy): domain Bacteria; phylum Bacteroidota; class Bacteroidia; order Chitinophagales; family Chitinophagaceae; genus Ferruginibacter. Next base: position 22,847 of record JBMOEQ010000018.1, read on the forward strand.
CTTTTTAACGGGGATAGCATCAATAATAATTTCCGGAGAAGGTTTTTTTTATCACTTTGGGATAATTTCAATAATAGTTGGGCTTATGAACTGTATACCGTTCCAAGGATCCGATTTGTATAAAATACTAAAGCTTTGAATTTGGCAGGGGGTAAGCGATAGCTTAGCGCCTGCTGGTCTTATGCCAAAATGGATTGACTTAAACAGTTGAGGTTACGAAACTTTTAAGGCAATTGGTTTTGGCATTCATAAAAGATTAATAAGCAAACCTGCTACTTTTACCGAATGCAAGAAAATGTACCAAAGCTGGTTTTTGTTGACTACATGCATCTATGGCTTTATTCATTGTAGTCCCTTTATAAATAACATCATCCACAACTAAAATGCGTTTTCCTTTAATGATAGAATCTGCTTTAGTATTATGATCATGTATCAACTCTAAAAATGGAATATTACATTTAGAAGCTATGCCTTTAGCTAATGCTCGAGCCATGTGAAAAATACTATCACGATTATTAACGCAAGTAATTAAGTCATAGTCATTATCCTTAACAACATCATGCATAAGAACAATCATTCGATAAAGGCTAATTTTATCATTGTAGAATTTAGCTTGAACAACTAACTGAGCAGTAATATTCGGATTGTTAATAGAACCATCTCCTTTGTATTTTCCAAAGCTTCTACCTCGGTAAACATCACAGGGTAAAAGAAAAGCAAAGTCTTTTTTTATTTGTAGTAGCCCTGCAAGTTTTACCTGCAGTAGATATTCTTCTTCAATATCAAACTGTGCAAATATGATATTTTTAAGGCGAGCTAAGTTTATTACATCTTCACGATTATACTGCAGTACTAAACTTCTTACTTGTGGTTTTCTCCAGTCCTGGAATATTGAAAAAATATTGGCTTTGTACTCTTGCCGGTTTCTTTTGATGTGGTAGTATTTTTCAATAGTTGCCAATTTATAATTTGGCATATCCGGTAGATTATCTTTAAACACTTTCAGCAAATTAACGCAATGGTAATTACTTCTGATATCGATATCAAAGTACTTTTCGATTATTCCAATATCCGGGCCATAGAAAAAAATCTTACCATCAGTATCATCGAGCAGATCCTGGAATCTTTCTTCTGTAAGCGTATCTTCATAGAGCTGTCCCCATACTTTTGTATTCCGGGACCAACCAAGCAGGAAGATATCTCCACCAATAAACCATTCTGCATCTAAATATAAATCCATAAAAAAAGTATTAAAAAATCCCGCCCTTAAGAGCGGGATTCAAACAACACCCAACGTCTAACATGAAAACTAAGTTTTATCTATTTTCAGAAAAACGATTAGACCTACACCAATTAGTACAAATAGAATTAAACCACCAAAAAGAAGCCCATAAAGCAATTTTTTATATGAAGCCTTCTGTTCGGCTGTCAATTGTTTTTCACGCGATAGAATTGATTCTAAAATACGAATACGACTATCTTTAGCAGTACAACTATCCTGAAGTAAATTAACTGCTCTTTTATCAATCCAAGGCACTAAAATTCTTACTGGTTTACCATTTACTGCAGTACGCTGATTTGTTTTATGCATACTGTCTTTTATAGGGGGAATAGCAATACTATCAATAGAATAATCATTTACTTCAGGACACTTAAAATATAAACTGCAGATAGAATCTAAATTGATTTCAGGTACAGGATTGCAAGGATTGGCCAAAACAAAATTATGTACAGCCTCGGCCGCAATTGCTTTTTTTTCAAGAACAAACTGTGCTTTTAAAAGTTTCAAATCTTCATTATACTTTTGCGCACGTTTAACCGGGCTGCATCCAAAGACTAACAATAAGAGAAAAAGTAAATTATACTTGTGCATTATCGTATGCTTTAAGTGATTCAATAAAAGCACTCAACAGCGCGATCGTTGCGCTAAGTATAAAAGTATTCCAGCTGAATACGCCTGTTTGGTATACAACAACAAATGCATTAGATACAGATCCAACTATACCAACGAGTGTAATGCCTTTACCTTTCCAGGAATTAGCGAATACTCCAAGAACTGCAATTAAGGCTGCAAAGCCAATTGCTTTCCAATCAATGGCAGATACACCAGTAAATTGCTGCAGTACTAATAAAAGTGCAGATAATACTGCACCAATCATAACACGGTTTTTTCCAATGAAAGATTTCATAGATTATAAGTTAAAATGAAAAATTATTTTTTATCCCAACTCTCAACTGAAAGACCATATTGCCTTATAAGATTATGAACTTGTATTGGGGAATTTTCGGCAAGCATATTAAAAAAATCATACTGCCCTAGATAATTAATACTATAATTACCTAATGAATCTGGAACTAGAATTTGACCAGTTTGAGGATTAACGGCCGTAGCATTATCTGCAATAGATTCTTTAGTCCACGATGGAATTAATTTATCAAGTGATTGGCCATACTGCCCTAAAGAATCAGCATAATGCGTAACCTTCCAATTGAGCGATAAATATTTTGATGACTGATTATAAGTCATCGTAAACAATTCTGCTTTGCGTTTAATAGTAGTTTCATTAATAACTACATCAGGTATATCTATACTGATTTTTACTGGGGTATACTCAATCCTAGATTGTGCAATTAAAGTCGATAATGCTAATACAAGAGATAGAAAGAATAAAAGAAACTTTTTCATGTTTTTAAATTATTTGAATGAATAAAAAATTAGAATGCAAAAACCCAACCTGTACTCTTATAGACGTAGTACCCTTCAGTACCATCAAGCTGATACACCAACATACTCGGAATTGGAGAACCTATTGCAAGTCGTTCAGCTTGCGTCATACGTGGTAGAGTAACACCTTTTGTTGTAGAGGCAATGTCTAAAATTGCCGATAAAGAAGGCGCTCTAGTGCCAATGCCTATTGAGCCTGTAGATACCGTAGATCCAGTTCCGGTATTGCCGTTGCCGTATATGATATTCTGAATTGATAATTGCCCGGTGCCAGTTCCTGTTGCGCATTCAACACCATAACCAATACCTACATTATATTGTCCTGTGGATAGGGTTTGCCCTGATACAGAGCCAATAAAAACATTAAATGAACCTGTTTTGATTTTAGGTGTTGCAGAATGACCAATTGATACATTATCTGTTGGATTGTCAAATACTCCAAAATCAACCAAAGAAGCAGCATAATTACCAATAGCAATATTTCGATTACCTGACCTATCCAATAAGGCATTTTTACCAATCGCAATACTATTTGAGTTAGACCAACCAGTGGCAAGACCTTGATAGGGTGTAGCCATAGCACTATCACCTATTGCTATATTCATTGAGTCTTGATTACCAACTTGTGTTCCTGCCAATCCCCTTCCTGCTGAAACACCAATTGCAATATTACCTGTGCTGCCTGTGTTTCTTAATGCATGATGTCCAATGGCTATATTCCTACTGAATAATGCATTACTGTTAGCATTAATACCAAGCAAAGTTGAGCTACCAATCCCCACATTATAACTTCGATGCAATCCACTATTACCAGTGAAACCCACTCCAACACCTATAAAAGTATTGTTGGAATCAGCAACTAATACACTACTCATTGCACGATAACCCACAGCAGTGTTACCCACACCCCTTATTGTTTCATTGTTCATTGATTCTAAGCCAAAAGAAGTGTTGCGTGTAATACCACTACTGTCTAAAAATCCTGCAATTGCTCCATTAACTCTGAAACGAA
>JBMOEQ010000019.1:0-26411 GCA_049314655.1 Ferruginibacter sp.
CGGCGGTTTGTAAATTTTCACTTTTTCACTAACCAATTGACCGTAATCTTTATCTGGTGTAACCATGAAAACTTCATAACCTACTTTTTCTGCTTGTCCGGCTAAAGTACCAATCACATCATCAGCTTCAAATCCATCAATGGCAATAACCGGAATATTCATGGCTTCAATAATGCGTTTGATATCGGGTACAGCAGCTAGAATATCTTCGGGTGTTTCTTGTCTGTTGGCTTTATAATCAGCAAAATCGGTATGCCTTTCTGTAGGTGCATGGGTATCAAAACATACCGCCATATGGGTAGGTTTTTGATTGTTGATGAGGTCGATTAATGTATTGGTGAACCCAAATTGTGCATTGGTATTTCTGCCTTTACTGGTTACACGGGGATTTCGAATCAACGCATAATAGGCTCTAAATATCAGCGCAAATGCATCTAACAGAAATAATTTTTTTTGCATGCGGTAAAAATAAAACAATTCGGTGTGAATGGCAGTACTAACTTGGTTGAGGGGTTTAACGATAGTTTAGTGGTTTAGCGATAGTTTAGTGGTTTAGGGTTTAGAGTTTAGTTGGGTTGCGTTTACACAAAAGCGCCAACAACTGTAGAAACTTAATAATCTTTTGAAACCAATTATTCGGTTTAGAAGTTTAGAGTTTAGAGTTTAGTTGGGCGGCATTTAAACATGAGCACGAAAAGCTTTAGAAACCTATTATTCCGTTTAGGCGGTTAGAGGTTTAGAGTTTAGTTTGGCTTCGTCGTTTAAAAAAGCGCCAACAACTTTAGTAACTTAATAATCTTCATAAACTTCATAAACCTCATCTCCATAAAAAAAGGCTCGAATAAATCGAACCTTTAAAATTAAATGTATAGCCAATAAATTAAAATCTCGAATGCAATAAATTCGGCAGCATTTCTCTCCATGTAGGCCAATCGTGTTTCCATTCATTTCCCCAAATGCTTAATTCATAACTGATGCCCTTATTGTATAAAACTCCGGCAAAATCTCTTGCAGCGTCTGGGGCTTCAAAATCGCCTGAACCCGAAAGAATATGAATATGAAAGCTTCTTCTAATTTGCTCTAAAATATCATGATTAGTAAGATTAGGAATATAATGAATTGGCGAATTAAAATATACTTGGTCGTCGAAAAAGCCTTTGGTATATTCTGTAAGATCGTATACGCCACTCATGGCAATAACACCATTGATTAAATCGGGCCTTTTTAAAAACAAATTCATGCTGTGTAAAGCGCCTAACGAAGCACCACAAATAAAAATTGGTGTATCCCATGAAGTATTGTTTTTGATGAATGGAATTACTTCATTAAAAATATATTCATTGAATTGGTTATGCCTGATGGCTTTATGCTCGCCCAACATGTCATTATTCAACCAACTTTCTTTGTTGATGCTGTTTACAGAAAATACTTTCATCTTTCCGGCATCCACCAATGGTGCTAGTGCATCCATCATTTGAAAACGCTCATATTCTAAGTAGTCGGCGCCTGCTGTAGGAATCATTAATAGCGAAAAGCCATAATGACCATAAACGGCGATGGGCATATCTTTTTGTAGGGCCGGACTAAACCAGCCGGATAATTCTCTATTCATTTTGTAATATTTTAAGGGTGTATTCGATCAATAATAGCATTGCAAAGTACAAACAATTGCGGTTTGGATTAAAACAAACGTCAGGTATTTGTATGATTCTTATTTCGAGTATTCTGTGCAGTTAGATTTATTCTACTACACCTTCTCTAATTTCCGTCCATAACTCCGCATAACATTTAGCCGCATAAGAGCTTGGTGCGTATGCTTCAATGGGCTCTCGATGTATTCCCATTTTTTCTACATCGGATAAATAAGGAATATAGTTTTGGAAAAATTTCTTGTCTTTATACAATTCCTCCATGATTTCATTGTGCATGTTCTTACGCAAATCGGCCATGGTAAAGAAACACATCATTTTACTGCTATCCAATTCCTTCTCTTTGAAATAATCTTTTACCATATTGTATGTGCGGATAGATAAAGTAGTAGGGATAATGGGCATCAATACAATATCTGCTGCTTGAAATATGTTTTCGCTGAGGGCGCTAAATCCGGGTGGACAATCAATAAACACAAAATCGTATTCATCTTCCAATTGTTTTACAATACTCTTCAACCGATTTTTATTGCCTTTCATTTCTTCTACCATAATATCGAAACTTTTGGCCGAATTATCTGCAGCAATGATTTCCAAATTCTCGTAATCAGTTGCCATAATAGCCGTATCCAAATTGGCATCTTTAGCAATCAATTTTTTTATACCGGTTGTATTTTTAGGTTTTACTTGGTAATAAAACGAAGTAGAACCTTGCGGATCGATATCCCAAAGCAGGGTTTTATAGCCGTCTTTAGCAGCCAAATAAGCAAAGTTTACGCAACTTGCTGTTTTACCTACACCGCCTTTCAAATTATATAATGCAACAACTATCATATAGGTTTATTTATGTATTATAAAAATAACCAATTCTGTGCTAAAATCAATACCAATCTTGTTTCTAAGAAGATGATATTAATTTCCGGCTTTCATATTTTCAAGTGATGCTTGTAAGCCAAACATTTCGTCTCTTAATTTAGCAGCTTCCATAAAATCCATATCCCTTGCGGCTTTTTCCATTTCTTTTTTCAATTTGGCAATGGCTTTTTCCATTTGCGGAATGGTAGAATAGGTTACTTGCTCATTGGCTGCTTTTGAATTCAATTCTTGTTCAACTGCCAATGCATAAGGGTTGGAGGGGTCGTAACCTTTTACATCCAAAACCGAACCCTGGGCAAAAACCTGCTCTTTACTTTTGATAATGGTAGTTGGGGTGATGCCAAACTCAATATTGTGTGCAATTTGCTTTTCTCTCCTTCGATTGGTTTCGTCAATGGTTTTTTGCATGCTTTCGGTCATCTTATCTGCATAAAATATCACCAATCCTTCTGCGTTTCTTGCTGCCCTTCCTGCCGTTTGCGTTAAACTTTTTTCATTTCTCAAAAAACCTTCTTTATCCGCATCCAAAATAGCTACTAGCGATACTTCAGGTAAATCTAATCCTTCCCTCAATAAGTTTACACCAACCAAAACATCAATAACACCTAAGCGCAATTCACGTAATATTTCAATACGCTCCAATGTATCTACATCGCTGTGGATGTATTTGCTTTTGATGTTAATGCGGTGCAAGTATTTATCCATTTCTTCCGCCATTCTTTTGGTGAGGGTGGTTACCAAAACCCTGTCGCCTTTTGTAACGCGTTTGTCTATTTCGTCTAATAGGTCATCAATTTGATTTACGGAAGGCCTTATTTCAATGGGTGGATCTAATAGTCCGGTTGGCCTAACTACTTGCTCTACTACAATACCGCCCGATTTTTCTAATTCATAATCTCCGGGAGTAGCCGATACATAAACGGTTTGCGTAAGTAAACTTTCAAACTCATGAAAATTCAGCGGCCGGTTATCAAGCGCCGATGGCAATCGAAATCCATAATCTACCAAGTTTAATTTTCTACTTCTATCGCCGCCATACATACCACTCACTTGAGGAATGGTTTGATGGCTTTCATCAATCACACAAATAAAATCGTTGGGAAAATAATCTAACAAACAGAAGGGTCGCGTACCAGGTTTACGCTGGTCAAAAAAGCGCGAATAGTTTTCAATACCATTACAATACCCTAATTCTCTTATCATTTCTAAATCGTAATTCACCCGCTCATTAAGCCTTTGACCTTCAATAAATTTCCCCGATTTTTTAAAGTATTCTACCTGAGCTGCTGTTTCATCTTGAATTTCATGAATCACCTTTTGCAAAATGTCTTTGGGAGCCAAGTATAAATTAGCGGGAAAGATGGCAGCATTTTCTACCAAACCAATCCTTTTACTCGAACTCAATTCAATGGTTTCAATGGTTTCAATTTCATCTCCAAAAAATGTAATTCTATACCCAAAATCTACATAAGGTAAATTGATATCAACGGTATCTCCCTTTACCCTAAATGTACCCCGGGTAAATTCTGTTTGTGTTCGGCTGTATAAACTATTGACTAAGGAATGTAAAAACCCTTGCCGGGAAATAATTTGCCCTTGGTGAATACGAATGATGCCATTTTCAAATTCTGTAGGGTTACCCATACCATAAATACAACTCACACTAGCCACTACAATTATATCTCTTCTGCCACTGAGTAATTGGGCGGTGGCTTGTAAGCGCAGTTTATCCAACTCTTCATTGATGCTTAAATCTTTTTCGATATAAGTATTGGAAACGGGTAAATATGCTTCGGGTTGATAATAATCGTAGTAGCTTACAAAATACCCTACGGCATTCTCCGGAAAAAAATGTTTGAATTCGCCATACAATTGCGCCACCAAAGTTTTATTATGTGTAATTACCAATGTTGGCCGTTGTACATTTTGAATTAAATTGGCAATGGTAAAGGTTTTACCGCTACCGGTAACGCCCAACAAGGTTTGATGTTGCTCGCCTTCAAGTATACCTTCGGTAAGTTTTCGAATGGCTTCGGGTTGATCGCCTGCTGGTGAATATTCGGCTTTTAATTGAAATGGCATGGTATTGCAAATTAATCAATATGTTTTTGGAATGGTGGATTGGAAGTACTGCTACTTAGTTTTCTAATGATCCACGCTATCGAAAAAGAAGGTATAAAATCGGTAAACGGCAATGCTTCTTCAAGGAAATCAAGAACGCCACCAATCAATCCTAATTTTCCACCAAATAGTTTATAAAAAATGTATGCCGATAATGGTGCCCAAATAATATCAGCAAATTCGCCCAGTCCGGGAATTATATAACTTGCATAACCTACTATATCTAATAAAATACAAATAAGTAATGCCGGTTGTTTGGGAAGGGGAGGATTTGTATTATTCATAGTATCTGCACATTCAAACACAAAAATAGCATTAGTATGCCAAGCAGGTACAATTAAAATATACCGAAGCTTTTTAGAATTGCTTGGGAATAAATACCTTTAAGCCTCTACGATACCATGATAAAATATTTAAATTTACCCTTAACCTTTGATGCCGATAAAATGGCGGCCGAAGTGTTGGATCTTGAAGCCACAAATTGGAAGGCACATTATAATACGGCGCATTATACAGGCGATTGGAGTATTATTCCATTGCATGCTCCGGGTGGCGATATTCATAATATCATTTCCACTCCTGCCGGAACAACAGGCGCAATTCCTTTTGCAGATACGGTTTTCTTACAACGATGCCCCTATATATCCGTCGTTTTAAATCAATTGCAATGCGAAAAACGTTCGGTAAGGTTGATGTATTTAGCTCCGGGTGCTATTATAAAAGCACATTCCGATCAACAATTGAGTGTAGAAGATGGAGAAGTGCGTTTACACCTTCCTGTAATGACCAATGATGAAATGTTTTTTTATCTGGAGGAAGAGCGCATTAAAATGGATGCCGGTTCTTGTTGGTTTTTAAATTTATCATTAACCCATCGGTTAGAAAATAAAGGTGCAACCGCCAGAATTCATTTGGTAGTAGATTGTGTAGTAAATGAATGGCTATTGGCCGAATTCAATACACCGGGTATTATCAAGAAAGAGATTGATGCACCTCAACCCAGTTTCAAACATTCAAAAGAAGAAATTTTATTGATTATTGAAGAACTGAAACGACAAGATAATGAAGCTGCACGTAATCTTATTGTGCAAATGGAAGCTAAATTGAATGATCATGCATAACGATACGGTTTTAAATAGCATCATTGAATTTGTTCGCTCATTGGGTATAGAAATTAATATTCATCCAATAACAGAAACTTGCTTTTTGCCGGGCTTACACATCAACAAAGGCACCATTAGTGTAGATTTGGAACAACTGAAATATCCCGGCGATTTATTACACGAAGCCGCACATATAGCTGTTGTGCCACTTGCCGAAAGGGCCTCGCTTAATGATACAACCTTAGGCGAACGACCCAATAATGCCGCTGAAGAAATGATGGCCATCGCTTGGTCGTATGCGGTATGTAAACATTTATATATTGACCCTTTGATTGTTTTTCACGAGCATGGATACAAAGGTGGTGGCGCCAATATTGTAGAAAATTTTAATGCTGGCAGATATTTTGGCGTACCCATGCTGCAATATATGGGCATGAGCGCCGAGCCACATAATGCCGAAAAACTAAATTTACCCGCCTTTCCGGAAATGAAAAAATGGGTGCTTGAATAATACCCCAGATTAGATTTAATGAATCTATTCCATTCTAAATCAATCACATAAAGTAATTATGGAAATTTTTGTTGAAACAGAAAGACTTATTCTCAGAGAAATTTTACTTACCGATATAGAAGGGATGTTCGAGCTGGATTCCGATCCTGAAGTACATCAATATTTAGGAAACCAGCCTGTAACGGATAAAGAAAAGATGAAAGAAGTTATTCTTTTTGTACAACAGCAATACAAAGAAAATGGTATTGGGAGATGGGCTGTAATTGAAAAATCATCTAACAAATTTCTTGGCTGGAGCGGATTGAAATTGGTAAAAGAAATGACCAACAACCAAATCAATTATTACGATTTGGGCTATAGATTGATCAGAAAATATTGGGGGAAAGGATATGCTACCGAAAGCGCAAAAGCCGCTATGGACTACGGTTTTGAGCACCTGCAATTCAACGAATTGTTTGCTATGGCTCATATAAACAATACCGCTTCAAACAAAGTTTTACAAAAACTAGGCCTTCAACACCAGAACAGTTTCTTATACGATAATGCCATGCACCATTGGTATGCAATCCATAAAAACGAATGGGCAAATGGGCAAAAAAAGCCTTGATGCGCAACGTTGAATATGATTTTAGTTCAATTTCACCAGGGGATGATTTATTTTTTGACTAAGATTTTGATTTTCACGCTCATTTTTGTCTTTTTACCAATATTTGGCCTATATTTGCAGTGGAAAAAGAAACAATTGAAGGGAACGGAGGCGTTCCCTTCTTTTATTATCACCATGAATACAACGACCATTTCGGAGATAGAAAAATTAATTGAAGACATTCTGGAAGACAAGCCGGAAATCTTCTTGGTATCTGTACGTATTAAACCTACCAACAATATCAAAGTTTTTTTAGATGCAGATAATGGTTTAAGTATCGAAAAATGTGTGAAAATAAACAGGGCTTTGTATAAAACCATTGAAGAATTAGCTTGGTATCCCGATGGTAATTTTTCTTTAGAAGTATCTAGTCCGGGTATCGACGAACCCTTGAAACTTTTACGCCAATACAAAAAAAATATAAGTAGAAAAGTAGAAGTTATTGCATTAGACGATACAAAAGTTGAAGGGGTTTTAATAGCAGTAGAAGAAACACATATTGTAGTTGAAGAAACTACAGGTAAAAATAAAAAGGCAGTAACCCTTCAAAAGGAAATTGCTTTCGATACAATCAAACAAACAAAAGTTTTGATAGCATTTTAATTGTAAACAAAACTCCTCTGCCGGCGGGGGGTTAAAAGTGAGGCCGGATTGCTTTATGGCACGAATTAATTTAATCGATTCCTTTCAGGAATTTAAAGAGGCAGAAAATATTGATCGTCCTACACTTATGAAAGTGATGGAAGATGTTTTTAAAACATTAATCCGTAAAAAATACGGTAGCGACGAGCAATTCGACGTAATTGTCAATGACCAAAAAGGTGATTTGGAAATCTTTCGCCGTCGTACTATTGTAGACGATGGAGATATCTACAATACCTTAACAGAAATTGAGTACAGCGACGCCATCAAAATTGAACCCGATTACGCAGTGGGTGAAGAATTGTATGAGGAAGTAGATATCCAAAAAGAATTCGGTCGTAGGGCTATTCTTGCAGGTAAACAAACTTTGGCAAGTCGTATTAACGATTTAAAGAAAAATTTACTCATCAAAAAATATGAAGATCGTGTAGGCGATATCGTAAGTGGTGAAGTTTACCAGGTATGGAAAAAAGAAGTATTGTTATTAGATGAAGAAGGCAATGAAATGATTCTTCCTAAAACAGAACAAATTCCTGCCGACTATTTCAAAAAAGGCGAAACCGTTCGTGGCGTAGTTAAAAAGGTTGAATTGAAAAACAACCAAGCGGTTATTGTGGTGTCTCGTACAAGTCCGGTTTTCTTAGAGAAATTATTAGAAATTGAAGTTCCTGAAATATTCGACGGATTAATTGTGGTGAAGAAAATTGTACGCGATCCGGGTGAAAGAGCCAAAATTGCAGTAGAAAGTTTCGATGATAGAATTGATCCCGTAGGTGCTTGTGTGGGTATGAAAGGTAGCCGTATTCATGGTATTGTAAGAGAATTGAAAAATGAAAATATTGATGTCATCAACTGGACCAACAACGTGCAGTTATTGATTCAACGTTCGCTTACACCTGCAAAAATTACCAGTATCGAATTAAACGATGATAAAAAACATGCTACTGTATATCTTAAACCCGATCAGGTTTCTTTAGCCATCGGACGTAGAGGGGTAAACATTAAATTAGCTTGTGAACTTACCGGTTACGAAATAGATGTATTCCGTGAAAATGAAGGTGAAGGAGATGAATACGATATTGATTTGGATGAATTTAGCGATGAAATTGAACCATGGGTTATTGACGAATTGAAACGCGTTGGTTGCGATACCGCTCGTTCAGTTTTGCAATTAACACCGGAAGAATTAGAAAGACGAACCGATTTAGAAAAGGAAACCATTGCCGATGTGGTACGTATCCTTAAAGAAGAATTTGAAAAAGAATAAGTATGCAGGCAGCGCAGCCGGAAATTAAACCCGTTGCGCTGTTTTTGCATGACCAATAAAAATTGACCAAAAATCACGAATGTCAGAAGTAGCAACAAATACACCAAGACTAATGGCCGCGGCCAAAGAATTCAACATAGGTAAGGATACCTTGATTGAGTTTTTGGAGTCGAAAGGTTTTAGCAATGAGGATCTGAAGCCTACTGCAAAGCTTACCCAAGAGATGTATGAGGTATTGCAGAAGGAATTTCAGCAAGATAAAGCAGCCAAACAAAAAGCGCAGCAAATAGATTTACCTAAAGGCGCCGGTGCCACTGAACCTAAGAAGAAAAGAGATGAAGAAGATCTTTCTTTCAAGAAGAAGGAATCAGTAACCCCAGCTCCGGTTGATAAACCTGTAGTTGAAGCGCCAATAGAAGCACCAGTAGCAGAAGTAATCGTTCCGGAAGTAAAGGTAGAAGCACCAGTAGAAATTCCTGCTCCTCCTCCACCTCCTCCTGCACCGGAAGTAGTGGTAGAAACACCAACAGCGCCGGAAGCAGATGCGGCAAGCGTAATCACAAAAATTGATGCGCCCGAAATTGCGGTACCAAAAGTGGTTACTAAAATCGATCTTACTACTATAGATTCTTCTACTCGTCCTAAAAAAAGTACAAAAAAAGTAGAAACAAAACCCGAAGCTCAGGTTGAAACGCCAACACCGGCACCAACGCCTATTGCGGAAGCACCTGTAGTACCCCCAACTCCAGAAGTTGTAAAGACCGATACAGTTGCAACAATTGAGAATATTAAAGCAGATCGCTTAGAAGGTCCAAAAATTCTAGGTAAAATTCAGCTTCCGGTAGATAATGATACAAGACCAAAAAGAGATCAGGAAGATAAGCGCAAACGCAAACGCATACTTATAGAGAAAAAACCGGGTACCAACAATCCTCCTGCAGGTGGTGGTGGCGGTCAACAACAACAACAAGGTGGAGGTCAACGCCCAGGTGGTGGTGGCAATCATCAAGGTGGTAATCATCAAGGTGGCGGAAACAGACCTGGAAATAACCAAGGTGGTGGAAACCGTTTCGGTGGCGGCCAAGGTGGAAACCGTGGTGGTGGAAATGCAGCTCCGCGTAGAGAAGATCGTGAAATTGACGCAAAAGAAATTCAGGATAAAATCAAGGAAACACAAGCCAAATTATCGGGCGGCAGTGGACGTGGTAAGAGCCTGAAAGCAAAATACCGTAAAGCAAAACGTGATGAACTGGCCGAACAAAGAGGCACAGAAGGCGAAGGCAGCAATAAACTTCAGGTAACTGAATTTATTTCTGTGAGCGAATTAGCCGGTTTAATGGATGTAAGTTTTGCAGATGTAATTAGTAAATGTATGAACCTTGGTATCATGGTTTCAATCAACCAACGCCTTGAAGCGGATGTGATAGAATTGGTAGCAAGCGAATTTAATTACGAAGTAGAATTTATTGGAGTTGAAGATGCTGCAGAATTAGAACAAGAAGAAGAAGAAGATCGTGCAGAAGATCAAAAACCAAGAGCGCCAATCGTAACCATCATGGGTCACGTAGATCATGGTAAAACCTCTTTGCTCGATCATATTCGCAATACAAACGTAATTGCTGGTGAGGCGGGTGGTATTACCCAACATATCGGTGCTTATGAAGTTACTTTAGAAGATGGTCGCCATATTACTTTCTTAGATACTCCGGGTCACGAAGCGTTTACCGCCATGCGTGCTCGTGGTGCCAAAGTAACGGATATTGCGGTGATTGTGGTGGCTGCAGATGATGCGGTGATGCCACAAACCCGTGAAGCCATCTCCCATGCGCAAGCTGCAAATGTGCCCATGATTTTCGCTATTAATAAAGTGGATAAAGACGGATCTAATCCCGAAAAAATTAAAGAGCAATTGGCTTCGATGAATATCTTGGTAGAAAGCTGGGGTGGTAAATTCCAAAGTCAAGAAATTAGTGCTAAAAAAGGATTGAATATCGACTTACTCATGGAAAAAATTCTATTAGAAAGTGATATTCTTGAACTAAAAGCCAATCCGGATAAAGTAGCTACCGGTACCGTAATTGAAGCTACTTTAGATAAAGGCCGTGGTTATGTAGCTACCATCTTAGTACAAAATGGTACTTTAAACCAAGGCGATATGATTGTATCGGGCCAAAATTTTGGTAAAGTAAAAGCCATGTACAATGAGCGTAATCAACGTATTGAAACAGCACCTCCATCTACCCCGGTATTGATATTGGGATTGAATGGCGCTCCTCAAGCCGGTGAAACCTTTAAAGTATATGCCGATGAAAGTGAAGCAAGAGAAAAAGCCTACCAACGCGGACAAATTTTACGTGAACAAGGTATGCGTGCACGTAAGCATATTACATTAGATGAAATTGGTCGTCGTTTGGCACTCGGTAACTTTAAAGAACTCAACGTAATCATTAAAGGTGACGTGGATGGTTCGGTAGAAGCCTTGAGCGATTCATTACAAAAATTAAGTACCGAAGAAATTGTGGTGAAAGTGATTCATAAAGCTGTGGGTGCCATTACCGAAAGTGATGTTACCTTGGCCAATGCATCGGATGCCATCATTATCGGTTTTAACGTTCGTCCTTCTATGCAAGCTGCAAGACTCGCCGAAAACGAATCTATCCAAATCAAATTAT
This sequence comes from Ferruginibacter sp., assembly GCA_049314655.1. Taxonomy (GTDB): domain Bacteria; phylum Bacteroidota; class Bacteroidia; order Chitinophagales; family Chitinophagaceae; genus Ferruginibacter. The sequence continues at coordinate 11,488 of JBMOEQ010000019.1, forward strand.
ACTCTATCATTTACAATGCGATTGAAGAAATTCGCAGTGCAATGGAAGGGATGCTTGAACCCGCCGTTGAAGAGAAAATACTCGCCAACGTTGAAATTAGAGAAACCTACAAATTCGATAAAGCTACCGTTGCCGGTTGCCAAGTTCTTGAAGGTAAAATTGCTCGAAATAACAGGGTTCGATTGGTACGCGATGGCATCGTAATCTTTACCGGTGAATTGGGCAGCTTAAAACGTTACAAAGACGATGTGAAAGATGTATCTGCCGGTATGGAGTGTGGTTTATCTATTAAAAACTACGCCGATATTAAAGTGGGCGATATTGTAGAAGCATTTGAAGAAGTAGAAGTTAAACGTACTTTGTAAAATGCTAACGGCTCATTAGCTGTAAACTATTGTTAAACATTACCCCTAAAGAGCTATTCCCGTAATAGCTCTTTAGTTTTGAAGAATATGCCGGTTTAACCCGGAGAAAATTTGGTATTATGAATAAGAATGTTTTGTTTTTACTGCTGTTCATGTGTGCAGCATTAGTAAGTTTTGCTCAGCCAAAAAGAGTAGTAGCCGATAAAATCGTTGCGGTTGTAGGCGATAAAATTGTTTTAAAAAGCGATATCGACAATAGTATATTGGATATGCAACGCCAAGGTATGGAAGTGCCTGCCAATGCCGAATGTTTAACCCTCGAACAAGCTATGGGCGTTAAAGCATTGGTATTACAAGCCGAAAAAGATTCTATCCCGGTAAGTGAAGAAGAAGTAAATGCCGATATCGAAAATCAAATTCGTTATTTCATCAGCGTATACGGATCGAAAGATAAGTTGGAAGAAATTTCCGGCAAATCGGTATATCAAATTAAAGAGGATTTTAAAGATGGTTTCCGCGAAAGAAAACTCGCCGGTGCTATGCGTAATAAAATTGTAGAAAACATTCGCATCACCCCTAATGAAGTAAAAGCGTATTTTGAAACTTTACCGAAAGACAGTTTAGCGTTTTATGAAAGTGAACTGGAAATAGGGCAAATAGTAGTGTATCCCAAAGCCAGTAGAGAAGCCGAGGAGATTTGTATCGACGATTTGAAAGATTATAAACTACAACTCGAATCCGGGAAACGTGATATGAAAACCCTTGCCGGTTTATATTCCGATGATCCTGGAAGTAAGGATAATGCCGGCCAATACGAATTAAACCGTGGCGAAAAGCAATGGGATCCTATCTTCTTAGCAAAAGCTTTTAGTTTAAAAGAAGGACAAGTTTCAACGCCTTTCAAAACACGCTTTGGTTACCATATCGTACAAATGGTGAACCGTGCCGGAGATGATGCAGTAATTCGTCATATTCTTCGTATTCCAAAAGTGTCGAAAAATGAAATGAATACCGGCAAAAATAAATTGGATTCTATTCGTGCAAAGTTAATTACAGGCACATTGAGCTTTGGTGAAGCGGTTTCTAAATACAGCGACGATGAAGCCAGTAAATATACCGGCGGACGTAAAACCAATCAAGAAGGGAATAACCAATTAACCATCGACCAATTGGATAAAGAAATGGTGGGTATGATAAAAGATTTAGCCATTGGTCAATATTCTATGCCGGTTGAATTTACCGATGAAAAAGGTAAAAAAGGCGTGCGTATTGTTTACTTAATTAATAAAACAGAACCGCATCGCGAAAATATGCGCGACGATTATAACCGTCTTTCTCAACGTGCATTAGAAGAAAAAAAGAATACCGCTTTAGAAAAATGGTTTACAGAAAGAATTTCTACCTATTATATTCGAGTAGATGATGGATACAGACAATGTGAGCAAGTAAAAAAATGGTTGGTAAATTCGCCAAAATCCAACTAATTTTAAATCCAACTAATTTATTATTCAAAAAGAATTGCAATGAAAAGTTTATTTGATCAAGATGCTTACAACGAAGTACTTACCCGACTCGATCAATTAACACCAACATCACCTCGTTTATGGGGTAAAATGAACCCGGCTCAAATGTTGGCACATTGTTGCGAAGCCTATAAAGTGCCCTTATCGAAGAAACCTTTGAAACGTATGTTTTTGGGAAGGTTACTAGGTGGATTATTGAAACATAAATTATACAACGATACTCCTTGGAAACAGGGATTGCCTACCGCTCCTAATTTTATCATTAAAGAAGAAAGAGATTTTGAAGTAGAAAAAGCAAAATTTCTAAGTTTAGCTAAGGCTTTTTACGATGCCGGGCCTAATGGTATCACAAAATATCCGCATCCGTTTTTTGGTACGTTTACCCCTGATCAATGGGCGAAAAGTATGTACAAGCATATCGACCATCACTTGAAGCAATTTAGCTGTTAAGTGAAGCGCCTCACCAATTATTCATGAATACACAATACAGGAATGCTGGTATGAAACAGTAAATCTTGTGTATGGCTTCTGCTAAATATTTTTTGAATTAAAGCATGTTTGCGGGGTATCACCACAATCCAACTGATACAAGTATTTTCTGCAAATTTATTAACGCCGGCATTGATATCTGCCGCTTCAATGTTATGGTAAATGGGATTTTCTTCTTCTAACCAATCGTATATGGCAAAACTGCTTTTAACCATTTCGGGCGTAAAATCTTTTTTCTTGAAATCAATATTCAATACGTGCAATTCTGAATTAAAATCTCGGGTCATTTTTTTCAATAATTCTAACGGCACTTTATTTTGAATTTTTTCATAGTCTACAGCAAAACCTAATTTATACACCGGTTCAAATTGAGCTTGAGGTGGAACTACCAAAATAGGATATGGAATAGAGTAAATAGCTTTAATGGTATTACTGCCAACAATTAAACGGGTAAGTGCATTTTTACCGGATAAGCCCATCACCACCAAATCGGGTTTAATGGTTTCGCAAAATTTAGCCAATCCAATTTCAAGGATATTCATTTCAGCTTGGCAATGTATGGTAACCGGACTTCTTAATTTGGCAAGTGTTTCGGTTTTAATTTTTTCCATTTCAAATTCGGCAGCTTTTTGCATTTCGGCAACATCAAAAACCGGATACGCAAATTCGCTTAAGGCAACAGGGGCTTCATAACTGTGGTACAACCAAATTTCTGCGCCATAAAACAGGGCAATATTACCTGCAAATTCTGCAGCATTGGAAGCCGTGTTGGAAAAATCTACCGGAACAATAATCGTTTTCATACAAAAGCATTTAGATTCAAATTTACCGTTTACTGTGGGGAAGAAGTATGAGCAACATCAGTTTTTTGCTTGATACAATTCAGCGCAATTAGGGCTTAAACACATAATACAAAACGCCTTTTAAATCGTCGGTAAAAAAGAACGAGCGGGCATCTTGTTGCAAAATATCACATGGCCTTCCATGCCTATCTTTATCTGTTTTACCACTCAAAAAGCCAGATACAATTTCTTCGTATTCATTTCCGACATTAACTTTTACGATACTATTTCCGCGTTGGCGCCATACACTGGTACTGCCATGCAAACACACTAAAAAACTGTTATTCAAATAAGGGTCGCTAAAATTGTTCATCCATTCAAAACCCAAGGGTGCACTATGCGCTTTAAAACCACAGTAAGCTACCGGAGGTTTTTTTACAAAAGGCGCCCTTATCGAATCTTTAAATTGCACATCGGGATAAATTTTTCCTTGATATTGAAAATAAAAAGGCCAACCATAATAGCCGTTTTTATCTACGGTATGAAATAGGTCTTCGGGTTTATCCGGACCAATTAAATCCCTCCCCATTCCGGTTACCCATAATCGATTGTTAACCCATTTCATGCCCACCGAATTTCTTAAACCTCGTGCATAAATTACCACATTGCTACCATCGGGATTCATTTCTTGAATAACAGCTCTTATCGATTCTTTTTCAATACAGGCATTACAACTGCTACCTACGCTAACATATAATTTATTGTTATGAAAAGCAATACTTCGGGTGAGATGCCATCCGCCATATTTATAATTTAATCCATAGTCGGGAAAATGAGCAATAGTTTCCGGTTTGCCAATTGTACTTTTTGTAGCGATTGCATATTGATATCGATTAAGCTTTCCGGTTTCGGCTACATATACATAATTGCCATAAAATGCAATTTGATTAGGGTTGTGTAGTGCAGTTAATAGTGGTGTTACTTGTTCAAATTTTTTGGTTTCGTTATTCCAATTATCGAAACGTAATACTCGTCCTTTATGGTTATCGCTTCTATCGAACATGTCGGTTGCAAACAAATTTCCTTGTGCATCTTTACTTAAAAAACGTACTCTATTTAACCCTTCTGCAGCAATGCTAATTTTATAGCCTTCGGGTAAATAAAGGGTAAATGGTTTTCCTTTTTTGAGTTGAATGGTATGGGCAATTCTTTTGGGAACAAGCTTATCGTTAGGCTTTGGTATTTGTGCAAGCGATACAACTGTTGATAAACAAAACAAGCCCGAAAGTATGGAAGCGAATGGTTTCATGTAATGATTGGGGTAAACGTTATTGAGCTAGCATATTTTTAACTTTAAAAACTACCATTTTCTTTATCAATGCAAGTGGCATGGGTTTATCGATGGGAAATTGTACCGACCCTTTTCCTTGTTTATATTTAGATAAGGCTGTTGCAAATTGTTCATGTGCTTGTGGTGTAGCATAAAAACCGATATGATTTTTATAGCCCGCAAAGTATACCAACGGTTTACCTTTTAATTTATAAGCAGGCATTCCATAACTGATTAATTCAACTGCATCAGGAGCATTGTTTCGAATGGTTGTGCGTACATCGTTTAACATAGATTGAATGTGTGGCGGAAAATCCTTGATATATGCATCTACGGTAGTAAAAGTTGTTTTCATACAATTCAATTATAGTGGTTTCATTTTTTGAGCAATGAGGATAGTATGCATTTCTGAAACGGTTTCATTGCTTTGATACTCTACTTTAAATGTTTTTAATAATTGAAATTGATGATCAATTAATGCTGCTTCAATGGTTGCAAGAGAATGATAATAGAAATAACATCTATTGCCTGTGCTGCCTACTTGAAATCCGGATTGACTGTGCTCGCCTTCAACAAAACTTAAATACAATATCCCTTCGTTATTTAATAAACTATATGCATTGGCCAAAAGTTGAATTACATCTTCAGGCGATAAATAGGGCACACAAAAACCACCGATAATACCATCATAAGTACTTTTAATTTGATGGATATGTCTGCCATCCATTACTTCAAAACTTGCAGTTGGATTGTTGCTTTTAGCCAACGCAATCATATTGGGGGCAATATCTATTCCATGAATGTTGAACGATGGTTTTTTCAACAGTAAGTAATGGGTAATCATGCCGGGGCCGCAGCCAATTTCTAAAACAGTGGCAGTATTGGAGTGCAGTGTATCTATAAAATAATCGTAGGTTTCGTTATACAAACTCAATTGCATAAACTTATCTTGATATTGCTGGGCAATACTATTCCAGGTATTAAAGGTTTCGGTGTATTTATCCATTACATCCATAAAAGCTTTGGAATATTTTAGTGCGATTGTAATAACATTAAGGTATCAATTTTAAATCACTTCACTTTAAACCGATAAGAAATACCCAATGCAATATAATTTTTTGGTGCAGTAGTAGTAATTCCTAAGCATCCCGAAACATCTACTATTAAGTTATTATTGATTAAATAGGTAAACCCGCCATCTATACTGTGTTGGGCTTTTTCGAATTTTGGAAAGTAACCAAATACTTCTGCATAGCAACTTAGTTTTGGGGTTAAACCATATCCTGTGGTGAGTGTATAGAGATAAGTTTCTCCGGCATTTTCTCCATCCCATTCGGCACCAAGATTATACGCTAAAGTTGCTTTTTCAGAAAGGGTATGTTGCATGGTAAACCTAAATGAAGGCGCCAAATAATTACTATGAAAAGATTTGCTGCCTAATGTTGATGAGGTAAGATGACCGATAAATGAAATTTTTGGGAGCATACCTTTTTCTTCCATCAATGCGGTTTTAAAGCCAATGGTAATGGGTTTAATGCCATTAATTTTTTGTCCATTAGAGCTTTGCGAAACATACTCGGTTATTAACCTCAATTCAAATTTATCGTTGATGCCATATTTCCAAAGTGTTGAAGGATGGTTATGGGTTTTGGTATAGTTATTTTCTTTCTCTATCATCCATCCGCTTTCTAATTGAATATAATTTTTTGGGGTGATGAATGGGCATTCTGTTTGATCGGGCCTATCGAGTTGAATGGGCGGTAATTGTTGTGCAAACAATTGATGGGTAGAAGTACCTAATAACATGCCCAGAGAAATAAAATATTTTGCCATGTGCTATTGCTTTTGAAGTTTGAAAATAGACAAAATAAATATAGCAAAATATGTTTATGCGTTTAATCGAGAGGAGTATAAATTTTAATTTTGTCCAACAGATTGATGGTTTGTTAGAAGATGATAACAGAATGGCCAAAATAGCATCTCACTACCTCAACATTTAATTAAACGCTCAATAGCAGCATCAATAGTAGCTTGTTTTTTTACAAAGCAAAAACGCACTACTTGATGTTCTTCTTCTTGCTGGTAAAATGCCGAAACGGGTATGGTGGCCACGCCGTGTTCTTTTGTTAAACGAATGGCAAAATCTCTTTCCTTTTCATCGCTTATAGCGGCATAACTGAACAATTGAAAATAACTGCCATGTGTGGGCAATGCTTTAAAACGGGTTTGTTGCATGCCTTTTTCAAAATAATCACGTAGTAGTTGAACTTCGGCACCAAGTTGTAGGTATTCGTTTTCGCGTTCAAGGAAATTAGCCAATCCTATTTGCATAGGACTATTACAGGTGAAACAATTAAACTGGTGCACTTTTCTAAATTCTTTCATCAATGCCGGTGGGGCAATACAGTAACCTAATTTCCAACCGGTACAATGGTAGGTTTTGCCAAACGAAAAACAAACAAAACTTCTTTCTCTTAATTGTGGGTAACGCAACATGCTTTCGTGTCTAAATCCATCAAAAATTAAATGTTCATATACTTCATCGCTCAAAATAAAAATACCTGTACCGCTTACTATTGTTTGCAACGCTTCCATATCTGCCTCCTTTAATATCGCACCTGTTGGGTTATGGGGCGAGTTGAGGATAATCATTTTGGTGCGGGGTGTTATCTTGGCTTTCACCGTTTCCCAATCAATATGATAATCGGGAAAACATAAAGGAATGGGAATGGCTTTTGCGCCATTGATTTCAATATTGGGGATATAGCTATCATAAGCCGGTTCAAAAACAATCACTTCATCGCCTGGGTTTAATACGGCAGTAAGTGCGGTATAAATGGCATAAGTACCTCCGGGTGTAATGGTAATATCACTCTCTGCATTTATTGGGGCATTGTACAATCGGTTTACTTTTTCGGCTAACCTTTCCCGTAATAATGGATAGCCATTCATGTGTACATACTGATTAAATCCTAGTTGCATGGCTTCATTTACCAATCCAATCAATTCGGTATTCATCATAAAATCCGGAAAACCTTGTCCGAGGTTGATGGCCTTATGCTCTACCGCCAATGCACTCATAATGGTAAAAATAGTAGTGCCGGCATTGGGTAATTTACTTTCAATAGATAAACTCACGGGATGTATATTTAGTACGCTAAATGTACGAGATGTTGCGGAAATGTGCGGCGATGTACTTTGGTTTGCGCACCAACGATGTAGGGAACTTATTTTTTGGTAAGAAACGGAAATTGCCTACGCGTACGATAAAACGCCAGCAGCAAAGGAATGCACCAAGCCATACGAGAAACATAATGGGTTACCGTTTGAAACAAGTGAGCATGCTGTGCAGGAATTTCATTGATGGTGCCGGTTGTTGCCATTTGTTGAATGCCAAATTTAAAATCTAAATCTTTAAACCGTAGGGTATCATAAAATGGTTTTAATGCATCGGATTGATGTTTCCAATTGCTCAGTCTTCTTTCTTCCATTTGTAATGTAGGTTCCATATCGGGATCAAAGAAATACCATTCATTATTATGCAGTACTTCTAAGGCATAATGATGCGGAAAACCCACATGCCTATATGGAAAACCTTTTTTCCGTAAAATGGCCATCATCACTAAACTTTGTTGCGAGCATGCGGCATTGGATTGATGTACGATATCGGCAGGATTTACTTTACAAGCGAGACCTTCTTCGAACAATTTTCCACTTACAGCGGCCAACCAATTTTCATTTAAGGTAAAGTGCGAAAACCCATGATAGAATCTTGATTTCAGTACTTTTTCAATTACTGAAACGTAATGGATAGAATGGGGGTTAATATGTTGTGCTGCGGCTAAACTGTCGGTATAAGCTGTAAGATCATCAACTGTTTGAAGCGTAGATAGGGAGTCGTTAAAAGATTCGAAACGATCAAATGGGGGATGTTCATGAATATCTACCCATAAAAAATTGGGCAGTAAAAAAATACCTGCTAAGCAAAATAGCATGATTTTATTCATGAAACGGTTTTCGTGATATTGGTTATTACCTCCATTCAAAGTGGTAATCAATCAACAAAACGAAAAAACCGATAACTTATTTTGTACGTATAGGGCTATACAACAAAGGGTTTACGGTGCTTTTTGAACATAAGAAATCAAGGGTGTGATGTTTACGTGCATCACATCTAATATCATCAAAAATATAGCTGCAATTAAAATAAATGGTCGAATCGCTAATTGCAATGCTTTTTTTAATGTTTTCATATATGGCAATTTAGGGTTAAAGACTTATTCGAAAGGTACATTAAAGATCGTTGACTTAATGTAGTTGATTTATTACAAAAACAACGCCAAGTTTTTAAAGGAATTTATCGCCTTTGTTACGCTTCACTTCGGCAACATATTCTTTGATGGCTTGTTCTTTATCTTTTTTACAAATCAACAAAACATCTGGCGTATCTACAACAATAAAATCATCTAATCCTTGAAGTACCAATAGTTTTTTATTATCGGCATGCACCATATTGCGGGTGGCATCAATTACCATCACATTATGTCCGGCAACAGCATTGTCTAAATAATCTTTTTCCAAATTATCAAACGCGCTTGCCCATGTGCCTAAATCGCTCCAACCAAAAGATGAAGGAATGATGTAAACATTATCGGCTTTTTCCATAATGCCATAATCGATCGAAATATTGGTGCATTGCGGATAAATTCTATCTATCGCTGCTTTTTCATCTGTAGTTATAAGATTGGCTTTTTCGCCGTCAAACAATTCATGCATTTCGGGCAAAAACTTTTCAAATGCATGTACAATATTTTTCACTTGCCAAACAAAAATGCCGGCATTCCATAAAAAATCGCCGCTAGAGATAAATGTTTTCGCGAGTTCTTTATCGGGCTTTTCGGTAAAGGTTTTTACTTTATATACGTTTTCGCTAACGGTATGCTGTTCATGCTGTATATAACCATAGCCGGTATTAGGGTGCGTAGGTTTAATACCTAGCGTTACCAAGCCTTTAATATGACTGGTAAAATGAAGGGCTTCTCTACAAATCTTCTTAAAATTATCGGGCTCTAAAATGATGTGATCGGCAGGCGCACAAATTAAATTGGCTTCAGGATCGGCGGCTAATAATTTATAAGATATATAGGCAATACAAGGTGCCGTGTTTTTACGCGAGGGTTCGCAAAGAATGTTTTCCGGAGGCAATTCGGGTAATTGGGCTGCTACAATATCTCTATATTGCTCGCTGGTTACCACATAAATATTTTCCTTCAGAATAAATAAGGCAAATCTGTCGAATGTACCTTGAATAAGTGTTCTTCCGGTATTTAAAATATCCAAAAATTGTTTGGGGTAATTGGTACGGCTCATAGGCCAAAAACGGCTTCCTATTCCTCCTGCCATAATAGCCACATAGTTATGCTTGTTCATACGCTAATTTATATATACAAATGATTTTGGCCTGTTATTTATTATCCTTTTTGAGATAATTTTTAAAAGATTTGGGTAATAGATGGGCGTTTTCTGCACTTGCATCATTTAATCGCATTAAAAGATAGAATAACACATTTTGGGCAGCAATCATTTATACCGTTCTTCTTACAGGATTCCTTTACAAACCTACTTGAAAAGCCCGATAATTCAAAACAACAAATTAGCCGTTTATTAATTAGGATAATGCCAAAAAAGAAAGTAACTTAAAGGTTAGTTTAATTAGTTAATGATTTGATTTTGCCCCCATATTCAACTAACTTTACGCCCCTTTAAAAATAAAGACGGGTAAAGTTTCAATAATGCTGGCAATCTCTAAGCAAATCTGAATTTTTAACCAGCGTGAAGGAAAAGTAAGTCATGGCCACAGTAAAAGCAAAACAAAGAGCATCCACTTCTCGAGAAAAAGCAGCTGCTAATAAAAATAGGGTTAAACAGGCTCCGGTTCAATCCGATAGTTCTATTGATTTAACCGCATCGCTTCAAGAGCATTTTGGTTTTGATGGATTTAAATATCCTCAAGAAGATATTATCAAAAACTTACTCGCCGGTAATGACACGTTTGTGATCATGCCTACCGGTGGAGGTAAAAGTTTATGCTATCAACTACCGGCACTCATCAGCGAAGGTTGTGCATTGATTGTTTCGCCTTTAATTGCGTTGATGAAAAATCAGGTAGACTTAGTAAGAAGCTATAGCGATAAAGATAATGTAGCGCATTTTTTGAATAGCACACTTAATAAAGGACAACAGAAAATTGTTAAAGACGATTTGATTTCGGGCAAAACAAAAATGTTATATGTGGCACCCGAAACCTTAACCAAAGAAGAAAATATTGAGTTTTTTAAAGACCTCAACATTTCTTTTTTTGCAGTAGATGAAGCGCATTGTATTTCGGAATGGGGCCACGATTTTAGGCCCGAGTATCGCCGTCTCAGAGAAATGATGGTAATGATTAGCGAATCGGCACCTATGATTGCATTAACGGCAACGGCTACACCAAAAGTACAATCAGATATAGTACGCAACCTTGGATTAAGAGATGCAAAAGTGTTTATCTCTTCCTTTAATAGGCCTAATTTATATTACGAAATTATACCTAAGATTAAAAAAGATCAAACGGTAAAAAGTATTGTTCGTTTTATTTCTCAAAACAAAGGCAAAAGCGGCATTATATATACCCTTAATAGAAAAACTACCGAAGAGCTAGCCGAAATGTTGGAAGCCAATGGCATAAAAGCGGTGGCCTATCATGCGGGGTTAGACAGTAAACTTCGAGCCGAGCGACAAGATTTATTTTTAAATGAAGATGTACAAGTTATTGTAGCCACCATTGCATTTGGAATGGGTATTGATAAACCCGATGTACGCTTTGTCATTCATTTCAATATTCCTAAGTCTATTGAAAATTATTATCAAGAAACCGGAAGAGCTGGTAGAGATGGCATGGAAGGAAAATGTTTGTTGTATTATTCGCATAAAGATGTGGCCAAGCTTGAACATTTAATGCGTGATAAACCTTTAAGTGAAAGAGAAGTTGGTGCTCAATTGATCAATGAAACTGTTTCGTATGCCGAAAGTGCTGTGTGTAGAAGAAAAATATTGCTCAATTATTTTGGAGAAAATTACGATACTTCGCAATGTACCAATATGTGCGACAATTGTAATAATCCTAAAGAACAATTAGAAGCAAAAACAGAAACACAACAAGTATTAAAAGTGATACATGGTTTAGAGGAACAATTTACGATGGATTATTTGATGCATATTTTACGCGGAAATCCAAATCCACAAGTAAAAATGTACCGCCATGAAACGCGTGATTTTTTTGGTATAGGAAAAGGGCAAGACGAACATTATTGGAATTCCTTAATGCGTCAAATGATATTAGAAGGATTTATCAGAAAAGATATTGAAGAGTATGGCGTTTTAAAAATTACACCAAAAGGCGCGGCATTTTTGAAGAAACCGGTTTCGTTTAAAATAATGCTCAATAATCTTTTTGAAGAAGCCAATGCCGATGATGATGAAGGAGGCGCTGCAGCAGCAACAGGCGCAACAGATGAACGCTTATTGGATATGTTGAAAGACTTGCGCAAAAAAGTAGCTAAAGAAAAAAATCTGCCGCCTTTTGTAATCTTTTTGGAGAGCAGTTTAGAAGATATGGCAACCCTATTTCCAACAACCATTGCTGAATTGGAAAAATGCCAAGGCGTAAGCAAAGGAAAAGCATTACGTTATGGAAAAAAGTTCGTAGAAATTATAGCAGCCTTTGTTGAAGAAAATGAAATTGAAAAACCCGAAGATTTTGTGGTAAAAGGTGTAGTGAATAGAAATAACAACAAGATTTTTATCATCCAAAACGTAGATAAAAAAATTCCGCTCGAAACCATTGCAAAAACCAAAGATTTAAAGCTGGATGAATTGTTAGAAGAAATGGAAACCATTGTTGCCAGCGGAACTAAACTCAATCTTGATTATGCCATTAATGAAATTGTGGATGAGTATGAACAAGAAGAAATTTTAGACTATTTCAAAAGTTGCGAAACCAGTAGTTTACAAATAGCACAAGAAGAACTTGCCGAAGGTGAATTTACATTAGAGCAATTAAAAATAATGCGCATTAAGTTTTTATGTGTGTATGGCAATTAGGTATTAAAACCAACCGCGTTTCTTAAAAAGACTGATCATTATAATTGGAACGGTAAGCATTAATCCAACTGAAATAAAGAAACCCCATCTATTGTGTAACAATGGGATAGATTCGAAGTTCATACCAAAGATGCCGCCAATTACTGTTGCCGGAGCAAGCAAGCAAGTAACTACTGCCATCACTTTCATTACCTCGTTCATCTTTAGGTTTACATTACTAAGGTAGAGGTCGTGTAAGTTCATCATCATATCGCGGTAGTTTTCGGAGAGGTCGTTGGCCTGAATGATATGGTCGTAGATATCTTTAAAATACTTTTCTGTTCTTTCTTCTATCAAATCGCTTTCGCTGCGCAATATACCATTAATGAGTTCTCGAACCGGGGCGATGCTTCTTTTAAGAATGATCATTTCTTTACGCAACATATTAATGCGTGCCAAGCTTCTGGTATTGGCATTTCGGGCTATATCTTCTTCAAGTAATTCAATTTTTTCGCCTAATTTTTCCATCACTAGATAGTAATTATCTACGATCATATCGAGCAAAGCATAGTACATGAAATCGGCGCCATTCATGCGTATTTTAGTGTTGTGCAATTTTAATTTTTCGCGAAGCGGATTAAAAACATCTCTACTGGCATCTTCTTGAAAACTGAGTACAAAATTTTTACCCAATACTAAACTGATTTGTTCTGTTTCAACCGTACCGTACTTTTCATTGAAGTATAACATGTTGAGTACACAAAATAGCAGGCCGTTAATTTCGTCCATTTTTGGGCGTTGGCCTCTACTTAAAATATCTTCTACTATAAGATAATGCACACCAAAATGCGTACAAATATTTTCTACATCATCTTTGCGCAAACCATCTACATTTATCCAAGTAATTTTTGGCGAATCGAGGTAATGAAACGTATCGCCAATTTCATGAATCTCTTGTTCTAAGCATTCATTTTGATCGTAATCGTAAACGAAAATGCTCACTTTTTCGGGTTCTTTTCTTTCGGGAACAGCAGTTGGATTAACTTGCAACACTTTTTTGGTGCGCAGTAATTCAAAGGGATTAATTAAGTAAGAAAAGTAGTTGCGAGCGCTCATAATAATTAAAAAGAAAATTACACATTAAAAATCAAATACCTTCAAATAAACCTTTGGGGGCAATAAAAAAGGCCATCTAAAGGAAGATGGCCGGAAATTAAATTGAGCTTAAAATTCTGCACTTTTTGGATAGCGCGGAAAAGGAATAACATCGCGGATATTGCCCATGCCGGTAACAAATTGCACCAGTCGTTCGAAACCTAATCCAAAGCCTGCATGCGGACAAGCACCAAATCTTCTTGTATCCAAATACCAATACAATTCTTCAGCAGGAATATGCATTTCTTCCATGCGTTGGGTAAGTTTGTCTAAACGTTCTTCTCGTTGCGATCCGCCAACTATTTCGCCAATACCCGGTGCCAAAATATCCATTGCGGCTACCGTTTTTCCATCATCATTTTGGCGCATGTAAAACGCTTTAATTTCTTTTGGATAATTGGTTAAAATCACCGGTTTTTTAAAATGTTTTTCTACCAAATAGCGTTCGTGTTCGCTTTGAAGATCTACGCCCCAACCCTCAATTAGGTATTGAAACTTTTTCTTTTTATTGTGGTTGCTTTCTTTAAGAATTTCTATCGCTTCGGTATAGGTTAAACGCTCGAAATCGTTATTTACCACAAAATTCAATTTTTCCAACAAACCCATTTCACTGCGGTCTTGTTGAGGTTTTTGTTTTTCCTCTTCCTCTAAGCGTTGCGCTAAAAATTCTAAATCTTCGGCATTGTTTTCCATCGCATGTTTGATAACATATTTAATGAAATCTTCTGCGAGGTTCATATTGTCTTCTAAATCATTAAAAGCAACTTCCGGTTCTATCATCCAAAATTCGGCTAAGTGACGGGTGGTATTGCTGTTTTCGGCACGAAATGTTGGGCCAAAAGTATAAATATCACTGAATGCCATTGCAGCCAATTCACCTTCTAGTTGTCCGCTTACCGTTAAGTTGGTACTTCTAGCAAAGAAATCTTCTTTAAAATTGATGCTGCCATCTTCGTTTTTGGGTGCAGTTCCATCCAATGGCAATGTAGTAACCTTAAACATTTCGCCAGCACCTTCGGCATCACTTGCGGTAATAATTGGGGTATGTAAATACACAAAACCACGGTCGTTAAAAAACTTATGGATGGCATAAGCTAGTGCATGACGAACGCGGAATACAGATCCAAAAGTATTGGTTCTAAAACGCAGATGGGCAATT